>CAZCJY010000203.1:0-4956 GCA_964498975.1 uncultured Methylocystis sp. | reverse complement strand
CGGCGGACAAGGCAGGCCATCGTCCTGATTGCCAATCCTGCTTCCTATGCGCCGGGGCGCCACCGGTTTGGATCGCGGCGGCTTGGACGACGCACGCCGCAGCGTCCGTCGACTATGCGCTGATCGCCTTCAATGCAGCCGACTCTCCGGCGCTGGCCGCGCGCGCCGCGCGGTCGCATTGCGCCCGGGCGCCGCCCGGCGCGCTCGCCTGACGCCGTCAGGCTGAAGCGCGCATAGCGGCGCGCGAATCGCGCGCGCTTCTCGCTGCGCGATATCCCACTGGTCAACATCCGTCCGCGTCTTTGTTGCGTGCGGCTCGGGACGTCTCCCGGGTCGTCAGCGCTCGGCAGCGCGTCAGCGCATTGAAGGAACAAAAAAATGATCCGTCGCACGTCTCTCCTGGGAGGAGCCTCCCTCGCCGCGCTCAGCGTGTTTTTCATTTCGGCCGCTCAGGCGCAGCAAGCGCTGCCGACAATCGACGTGGGTGGCGCTCGCAGGGCTCCGCATCCGGGGCCAGTGGGCCGCCCCGCGCCGGGGCCGGCGCGCGTGGCCGCGCCCGCCCGCATCACCGAGCCCGCGGAGAGCCCGGACGCGCCCCCCGGCTTCAGCGCAGAGAAGAAAAAGCTCCCGATCTATCGCGAGCCGACCGGGCAGACCTTCACGAGCATCAACGCGAAGATTTTCCGAAATACGCCGATCTTCACCGTCACCGACGTGTTGCAATACAGTCCCGGCATGTCCTTCAAGCAAGGCAACGGACCGCGCGATATCAGCATTTCGATCCGCGGCTCCGGCGCCCGCAACGGTTTCGGCGTGCGGAATATTGTTTTGCTGGAGGATGGATTCCCGGTCACGCAGCCGGACGGACTTTCGCGCACCGACCTGACTGATCCGCACGCCTATGTCGGATTCGACGTTTATCGCGGTCCGTCTTCTGCGCTTTTCGGCAACTTCGCCAATGGCGGCGCCATCAACTTCCGCACACGCTCGGGCGCGGAAATCGACGGCGTCGAAACCGGCCACGACTTCGGCAGCTTCGGCTATTTCAGCAACTATACCGCGATCGGCAAATATTACGTTGATCCCAAATATGGCAATTTCGACGTCGCCGTATTCGCCAGCGACGTGCGCGGCGACGGATCGACCCAGCACAGCCGGTTCGACACGCAAACCATCAACATGACAGCGCGCTGGCAGGTGACGCCGAATGATCTGCTGATGTTCAAAGGCATTCACAACCAGCTCTACGGCGATCTGTCGCCGCGTTTGGCCCTTAATCAGTACTATCTCAATCCTTATCAGCGCGGTTGCGTCGTCGTGCCGACAATCGGCCCGGCGACGGTGCTCGGCTACATCAGCCGCTCCTGGTGCGGGCAGGGCACGGGATTCCTGAACAGCATCGCGGGCACACAAGTTCAGCTTACCGCCGACATGGGCGGATTCCACCGCGATGACCGGCGAGACGTCTTCGGCCTACGCTGGGAGCATGACTTCGACGCCAACACCAAATGGCGCACCCAGGCGCTCTATGACGACAAAAACATCAATCAGCCGACAAGTCCCGCGACCTTCTTGCAGGACGAGCCGGCGGTCAATTCGTCGACCGACATTACGCAACATGGCGAATTCATGGGCATGCCCGCGACCCATTTCGCGGGCCTTTACTTCAACCGCACGCGTTATGTCAGCTATGGCGGCAACATCATACCGGGCGGCAACAGCGCTTGGGGAGCGACGACAAGCAAGCAGAACGCCTTGATGCAGAATTTCGGCGCGCGGTTTCGCGAGGAATGGGCGTTGTCGCCCAATTTGACCAGCGTTCTCGGTCTCGCGGTCGAGCAGACTCGTATTCACGGGCGCAATGAGAGGTTTTTCTACGGGATTGTCGGCGGTCAGCCCCGTCCGACCGGGTGGTCCCCCGTCGACACCAATCACATTTACTGGAACGTCGCGCCCGAAGCCTCCGTAACATGGCGCGTTCTTCCGGAACTGCTGACACACTTCCGCGCTTCGAGCGGCTATGGCACGCCAAATCCAGGCCAGCTTTTCGTCAATAGCTCGGGTCAGGCGGGCGATAACACCAATCTCAAGACTCAGCGCAACACCGGCATCGACATCGGCCTCGACTGGACGCCGGACCCAACTCTGCTCTTGAGCCTCACTGGATTCCATGAGTGGTACCAGAACGAGCAGCTAACGCAGACGGCGGGGTTTGGAGCCTTCCAGACCTTTACCTTTAACGCGCCGGGCTCGGTGCATCGCGGCGTGGAGTTCCTCGTCGATTGGCGGCCGATCGATGGCTGGCGGTTGCTGGCGAACTACACTTACAACAATCAGATATTCACGAATTTCAGCGAGGTGCTGGCGGCAGGGGGCCGCTCGGCCAATTTCGATCGCGCCGGCTATCGGATTCCCGGCGTCGCGCCGCATGAACTCACCACGCGCGTCGGCTACGACCAACCATATGGAGACTTCAAGGGCGTCGGCGCGTTCGTCGAATATGTCTTCAAGAGCAACTATTATCTGGATAACGGCAATGTGCTGACGATTCCGAGCTACGGACTGATTAACGCCAACATCCACTATGACCGCGATGTCGAGATGGGCCCGCTTAAGAGCCTGACGCTGTTCTTCCAGGTGCGCAACATATTCGACCGCACCTATGTTGCGGCGGCGAACAATATTCAGAACCGCGCGTCGCTGCAAAGCGGCGTTGTGGTCCAGAATGGTTACGCCGACCTTGCGCAGCAGCAGACAGGCTCGATCTATGCGGGCACGCCGCGATTGTTCCAGGGCGGCGTGAAGTTCAGATTCTGATGCGAAGATCGAGAGGGACCTGAGGCGCTTTGCCGCAGCATCAGCGCCGCAGCAGGATTAACTTGCTGCGGCGTCCGCTTTTTGCTTACATCGCGGGGCGCATGTGAATTTGCGTGCGCGGGCCGAACAGGGCTTTAAGTCTTCATGCGTCGCAACTGGCTGACAATTCTGCTGTTCGCGCTGGCGCTGGGCATTCAGGCCCTTGCGCCGGCCGCCGCGCATGTCGCCTCCGCGGGCATCACGGCGTCGGCCGCATCCGACGAAACATGTTTCACGAATGTCGGCTCGACCGACCGAACGCCGGCGCCGGGCCATCTCAAGGGCCATCGCGACGCCTGCCTTTTCTGTCAAACCTATTGCGATGGCGTAGCGCCGCTGAGCGCGCGCGTCATTCACCTTGGCAAGGCGCCCGTCCAATGGACAGCGCTTTTTTGGACGGTGGCGGACCGCGCCCTGCCGACGCCCCAACGTGATTATTCCCGACAGGCACGAGGCCCGCCAGCAATCTTCTGATCTTTCGCCACGCTGTCGCGTCGCTTTGCGTCACCAGGCCGATTCCCGGCCGCGCGAAGCATGAGGCGCAGCGCAAGGACAAAGCCGCGCCAAGCGGCGGATCGGGAGTAAGCCCATGTTTCGAAAACGAAGGCCAAGCGGCCGCGAAAGCGTCGTCGCGGCCGCGACGCTCGAATCCTTGATCGAATGCGAGAGCCGTCAGGCGGTAAATGCGCCAGGCATGGCTGCGCTCGTCGCGCTCGTGCCGGGAACGACCGCGTGGCGGGAAAACCGTCAGGGCGTCATTCGTCTTATCGACCTGGAGCGGCGCGCGCGCTTCGCGCGGCCGTTGACTGACGCGACCTGATTCATGACGGCGCCTCGACCCTTTTTCGCTTCGTCTCGCCGCGCCCTCGCGCGGTCCGGAGTCGCGCTGCTTCTTGCCGCCGCGTCGCTCTGGGCCGTCGCGCCGCTCGCGCGGGGGATCGCCGAGTCGGGCGTCGGCGGCGGTCTGGTCGCTCAACTCTTTGTCTGTTTCGCGTCGGGGTCCTCCCAACCCGACGCGCTTCCGGGGCGGCTGGGCCCCCGGGACGATCGCTCCGCCTGTGTCCTCTGTCAGGCGTTTTGTAGCGGTCTCGCGCCCCTTGCGGGGCAGCCTGGCCTCGTCGGCGCGGCGCCCGTCCCGAGCTACGCGCTCGCAGGGACGGTGGCGGACTGCGTCGCGCCGACGCCCCGACGCGCCCTCTCTCATCGCCCACGCGCGCCGCCCGCCTGACGAGAGTTGCGAAAGGCCTGCGGCGGCGGCGTCCTCTTCTCTCGCCGCCGCCGCGGGCCGCCGCTCACAAGGTCGTTGAGGAGTAAGCCAAATGTCGATGAGCGAATTGATGACGGGCGTCTTGCTGGAGACGTTCTGCGCCGTGCTGGCGGCGTCTTACTTTGTCGCCGAATGCGCGATGCAGGAGGCGGCGATCCCCCTGCGCCGCGAAAAGAGAGACAGCTTGCCGCGCTGAGCCTTTAAGCGCGCGCCGCAGCCCAGAGACCGCGCGCCAGATCGTCGACGAGATCGTCCGCGTCTTCGAGACCGACGGAAAGACGCAACATGCCGTCGCCAATGCCAAGCGTCGCGCGCGCTTCGGGCGTGAGCCGCTGATGCGTCGTCGTCGCCGGATGGGTGATGAGGCTCTTGGCGTCGCCAAGATTATTTGAGATTTTGATCACTTCCAGCACATTGGCGAGACGGAAGGCCGCCGCTTTGCCGCCTTTCATATCGAAGCTGACCAGCGTGCCGCCGCCAGACATTTGCTTTCGCGCCAGCGCAGCCTGCGGATGGTCGGCGCGGAAGGGATAAAGCGCCCGCGTTACGCCTTTCTGATCGGCGAGAAAATCGGCGATCTTGGCGGCGCTCGCCGTCTGCTGCGCGACACGCAGCGGCAGGGTCTCGAGGCCCTTGAGCATGACCCAGGCGTTGAAGGGCGACAGCGCCGGCCCGGTCTGGCGCAGGAAATTATGGACGCTCTCCTCGATCAGCGCCTGCGAGGCGAGGATGATTCCGCCAAGACATCGACCCTGTCCGTCGATGTGCTTGGTCGCGGAATAGACGACGACGTCGGCGCCGAAGTCGAAAGGCTTCTGCAAGAGGGGCGTCGC
>CAZCJY010000202.1:0-5025 GCA_964498975.1 uncultured Methylocystis sp. | reverse complement strand
ACCTTCACCGTGCCGTCGTCCTCGATATTGATCTTGGCGCCGGTCTTTTCGACGATCTCGCGAATGACCTTGCCGCCCGAGCCGATCACGTCGCGGATTTTGTCGGTCGGAATCTTCATCGTTTCGATGCGCGGCGCGAATTCGCCAAGCTCCGCGCGCGAAGCCGTGATCGCCTTCGCCATCTCGCCGAGGATATGCAGGCGGCCGTCGCGCGCCTGGGCGAGCGCGACGCGCATGATCTCTTCGGTGATGCCGGCGATCTTAATGTCCATCTGCAGCGAGGTGACGCCATTCGACGTGCCCGCCACCTTGAAGTCCATGTCGCCGAGGTGATCCTCATCGCCTAAAATGTCGGAGAGCACCGCGAAGCGCGCGCCTTCAAGAATGAGACCCATGGCGATGCCGGCGGTCGGCGCTTTGAGCGGCACGCCCGCGTCCATCAAAGCGAGCGACGTGCCGCAAACGGTGGCCATGGACGACGAACCGTTCGACTCGGTGATCTCCGAGACGACGCGCAGCGTATAGGGGAATTCGGCGGCGGCCGGCAGCATCGGACGGATGGCGCGCCAGGCGAGTTTCCCGTGGCCGATTTCGCGGCGGCCGGGAGAACCCATCCGGCCTGTCTCGCCCACGGAATAGGGCGGGAAGTTATAATGCAGGAGGAAGCGCTCCTTATAGGTGCCCTCGAGCGAGTCGACATATTGCTCGTCCTCGCCCGTGCCTAGGGTGGCGACGACGAGCGCCTGCGTTTCGCCGCGCGTGAAGAGCGCCGAGCCATGCGTGCGCGGCAGAACGCCGACTTCGGAGATGATCGGGCGCACGGTCTTCACGTCGCGGCCGTCGATGCGCACGCCTGTGTCGAGAATGTTCCAGCGCACGACCTTGGCCTGAAGCTCCTTGAAGACTTCGCCGACCTGCTCCTTGGTGAACTTGGCTTCGCCGCCTTCGGGAAAGAGCGCGGCCATCACCTTCGCCTTCACCGCATCGACGGCGGCGTAGCGCTCCTGCTTGACGGTGTGCTTATAGGCTTCACGCAATTCCGCTTCGGCGATCTGCTCGATGGCGCGCGCGACTTCCGCTGTGTCGGAAACGATGAGGTCGCGCGGATCTTTCGCGGCGCGCTCGGCGAGACGGATGATGGCGTCGATCACCGGCTGGAAGCCGCGATGGCCGGTCATCACCGCTTCCAGCATCGTCTCTTCGGAAAGCTCCTTCGCTTCCGACTCGACCATCAGCACGGCGTCTTGGGTGCCGGCGACGACGAGATCGAGTTCGGAGAGCTTCATCTCCTCGATCGTCGGATTGAGCTTCAGCGCGCCATTGATGAAGCCGACGCGCGCGGCGCCGACGGGGCCCATGAAGGGCACGCCCGAGAGCGTCAGCGCCGCGGAGGCCGCGACCAGGGCGAGAATGTCGGGATCGTTTTCAAGATCATGCGACAGCACGGTGATGATGACCTGCGTGTCGTTGCGATAGCCGTCCGGAAACAGTGGGCGGATCGGCCGGTCGATGAGGCGCGACACCAGCGTTTCGCGCTCTGAGGGCCGTCCCTCGCGCTTGAAATAGCCGCCGGGTATGCGCCCCGCCGCGAAGGCCTTTTCCTGATAATTGACGGTGAGCGGAAAGAAGTCCTGGCCGGGCTTGGGCGCCTTTGCCGAAACAATGGTGGCGAGCACGGTGGTCTCGCCCCAGGAGGCCATGACGGCGCCGTCGGCCTGACGCGCGACCTTGCCGGTCTCGAGCACGAGCTTGCGCCCGGCCCAGTCGAGTTCTTCGCGATGAACTTGGAACATGCGTTGTCTTTCTCTGATGGACCCAACGGGTCGTCATGAGCAAGACGGCGAGAAGCTGCGGGAGCGATAATGTGTTAAGCGTCCACGCAGCGTCCGGCGATCCTGCCATGACTTTACGCGCTGGTCTGCGTTTACGAGCGCCGCCCTCGGCGCTCCAAAATAAGGAAAGCGGCGCATGGATGCGCCGCCTTCGCGAAACTCGGTCAGCGACGAATGCCGAGCCGCTCGATGAGCGTCTTGTAGCGCGCCTCGTCGCGCACCTTCACATAGTCGAGAAGCTGACGGCGCTGGGAGACGAGCTTCAGAAGCCCGCGACGGGAGTGATTGTCCTTCACATGCGTCTTGAAGTGTTCGGTGAGATTGACGATGCGCTCGGTGAGGATCGCCACCTGCACTTCCGGCGAGCCGGTGTCGTCGGCTTTCGTCGAATATTCCTTGATGAGCGCCTGCTTGCGCTCGGCCGCAATCGACATCGGATTTTCCTTATTTTTCGTGATGATCCGCGATCGGCGGCCAAGGCCGGGATGTCGTCCAGCGCGGTCGTGCGAAAACGGAGCCGCCCCGGCGAACCGGGGCGTGCCGGGGCGTTATAGCAGAAAACGCCGGGAAGGATAGGGGCGCGCCCTGATGTGCGCGGTCGCAAAGCGATCGAGCCGCTCAGCCTCCATGCTGCGATCGTGAACAAAACCCAAAATGACGCCTGCAATCGGAGAATAGCGTGAAGCCTCAGGTTCTTGCCTTCGTTTGCCTGACGGCGCTCGGCTTTCTCGCTCCCGCGGCGGCGCAGGACATCTCCTCCGCCTACACGAAAATCGACGTGCGTCGCGACTGCAAGCACAGGCCCGGGAAGGCGGTTGAGGACTATGGCGATTGGCGCTGCAGGGGCTACGCGGGCGCGCCCATGTGGCTCGGCGCCGGCGATCAGCGCATGTTTGTGAGCTTCGGCCCCAAGGCGCAGGACGAGCCGGCGGCGGAGCAGACGCTCGCGCCCTTCAATGATTTCTATAAGGGCGTCGTGGAGTGGCGGCTCGCCAACGGCAAGCCATTCGCGACGATCATTCGCTGGAATGTGAAACGCGCCGCCGACATGGAGAACCGCAAGGTCAGGGGCAGGGCGCTGGTCGTCACGCGCCTGCCGCCCGGCGCCGTCTGCCATGTCGGCTATGTCGACGCGCTCGCCAACACTAACGCCAATGAGTTGGCGCGCGAGATCGCCGACAAACACGCCCGCGATTTCGTCTGCGGCAAGGACAAGCCCGTCGTCGCCGGCAAAATTACGCCGGGCGAAGATTTCTTCCATACGACGCCGTGAGGCGCGCCCTATAGGACGCCGCTACGCGCCCTTGTCGGGCTGCAGCATCTGGGCGTCGCCCCGCAACATGCGGTTGATGAAGGCCCGCGCGGCGGGTTTTTCCGCGCCCGAGGAGAACCCTGACATGAGGCCCATGGCGAGACCGAGCGTCGCCCCCGCGAGCGCCGCAAGCGCATAGACTTCAATGCGATGCGCCTGTGCGGCCAACAGCGCGCTGAGAAGTCCGATGGCGCCGCCGCATAGCGCGGCCAAGGCTTCGCGGTCGCCAGCGCGCGCCCAGAAGGCGAGGCCGAGCGCGGGCGCGACGCAAGCGGCGGAAACCGCCAGCGCCGCCGCGACGAGCACGCCGGGCGTGACAAGGCCGGTGACGCTCGCGACATAGCCGAGCGTCGAGACCGCCACGAGCGTCAGCCGGTTGATGGCGAGGCGCCGGCTCGTAAGGTCGATTTCGCCGCGCAGCCGATAAAGCGCGTCATGGCCGAAGGCCGTTGCGCAGCCTTGCAGCCCAGCCGCGGCGAGGGCGAGGCCAAGCGCCACCATGGCCGAGGCGAGCAGGCCCGAGGCCGCGGCGCCGAGGTCCGCCGCCTGCGGCAGCGCGCCGAGCAAATAGTCACCGTCGATCGGGCGAACGTCCTTGGCGTCGAGCGGCGCGCCCGGGGCGACGCCCTGTGTGGCGCAGGCGCGCTGCGCCTCGGAGGGGCCGCGCGCGTAATAGCCGCAGATGCTGATGAGGCCGCGCCCGCTTGCCCGATAGACCGCTTCAGGGAGGCGTTCAGGCGGCTGGCCAGATGTGGCGCGGGCGAGCGAAAGCGTCGAGGCCGCGATCGCCGCCGCCGCCAGCAGGGCGAAGACGATGGTCCAGAAAAAGGCGGCGTAGCCGGCGCGCCGCGCGCTCGTCGTGTCGGGAGTCGTGACCGCCGGCGCGAGAATGGGCGCCAATGTCGCGACGCCCAGCGCCGCCGCCGCCGTCGCGCCGATCTCGACGTCGAGGGTCATCGGCGCGGGCGTGACGCGCCACGCCTCCAGGAGGCTCGCGGCCTCGCGCCAGCCGGAGCCGCCAAAGAACAGGCCGCTTGGCAGGTCTCCGTGGAGGCCGAGCGCCGCTATGGGCCAGCCGAAGCCGAGCGTCGCGACCCCGGCGGCGGCGGCCGCCGCCCAAATGACGCCCGAAAGGCCGCCCGGCCCGGCGATGACGAGGCTCGCGGCGCCGACGAGCAGAGCGGCGAAGACGCGATTCGCGCCGGTGAGTTCGACAAGCGCCTCGACCGCGATCAATCCGCCGGCGACGGCGAGCAGCGCCGAGGAAAGCGCGACCGCGCCGATCAGCCCCAGCCGCGTCGCGGCGCTCGGAAAACGCGCGCAGAGAAGCTCGGAGATCGAGAAGACCCCGGTCTTGCGCAGCAACGGGCCGAGATAGAGTCCGCCGACGGCGAGGCCGATGAAGACGCCGCTTATCGTCCCCAGCCCCCAGCTGCGCCCCGCGAGCCGCGCGGCGAAAGGCAGCATCATGGCGATGACGATCGCTGCGTTGGCGAAACCGGCGTAGGCCGCCGGCATGGCGCGGCCGGCCGTGTAATAGACCGAGACGCGCATCGAATGCAGCAGGAAGCCAAGCGTCGCGAGGCCGAGGACGGTGAAATAGGCGGGCGCCGCTCCGACGAAACGCTCCGGCGCGCCGACCCGGTCGAGCAACGCCGTGAAGGCGTAGGCGAGGAGGAAGCTCGCGGCGACGAAAGCGATTCGCGCATCGAGATTGGCTCTTTCGAGGATCGCTCGTTCGCCGGCGCGGTCGGTCATGAAAGGGGCCTCGTAAAGCTGAGCGGGACGAACTCTAACGGAGCGGCCGGCGCGAGCCAAGCGCGACGCGTGGCGACGCGGTCTTCAAGCATCGACAGGCGGCGGGCTTTGGTTGATAAGGCG
>CAZCJY010000201.1:0-5051 GCA_964498975.1 uncultured Methylocystis sp. | reverse complement strand
ATGGCCGCAGCATACGATCCCAACAATATCTTCGGGAAAATCCTGCGCGACGAAATCCCGTCGCACAAGGTCTATGAGGACGAGATCGCGCTCGCCTTCATGGACATCATGCCGCGCGCCGAAGGCCATGTGCTGGTGATCCCCAAGGAGAATGCGCGCGGGCTGTTCGACGTTTCGCCGACGATTCTCGGCGAGCTCATGAAGCGCGTCCAACATGTGGCGAAGGCGATCGAAAAGGCTTTCGCCGCCGACGGCCTCACGCTGCATCAATTCAATGAAAGCGCCGGCGGGCAGGTGATCTACCACCTGCATTTCCACCTTCTGCCGCGCTGGGACGGGGTCGCTCTGCGCCCGCCGGGCACCATGGCGGATGACGCGAAGCTCGCGGCGCAGGCGGAGAAAATCCGGGCGGCGATGGAGCCTTTCTCGGGATAGCGCCTTTTCTTTACGAGAAGCGTCGCTCGAAGCGATCCGCGGCTGCTCAGGATCGCTTCGCTGGGCGCGCGAGGGACGATTTTGGCGCTTATTCCTCGCCGACCTTCGCCGGCTTCAGCGCCACGGGGCGCAGCAGGAAGGACGGCACATGGTCGCCAAGCCCGACGACGGGCGGCCCATCGTCTTCGTGATGGCGGCGCGGGCGCCGGTCGCGGCGATCGGCCTCGGCTGGCAGCGGACGGGCGGCGCGGATTGGCGCGCTCGGCGCGCTCTCGGAAGGCGGCGCGCTGCTGCGGGGCCGGCCGATGCTGGGCGGCGCCTCGCACTCCGCAGGGGCCCGGACGGCTCGTTTCCATGGGCGGCGGCAAAGCGTCGAAGCCCGGCCCTTCCCACTCGATCGCCTCGCCGATCAGGCTTTGGATTTGGTCGATATATTTCATGTCGTCTTCGGTGACGAGCGTGATCGCCACGCCCGAACGCCCGGCGCGGCCGGTGCGGCCGATGCGATGGACATAGTCCTCGCTATGGGTCGGCACGTCGAAGTTGAACACGTGGCTCACGTCGGGAATGTCGAGGCCGCGCGCCGCGACATCCGAGCAGACGATGAGCGAAACATCGCCGTTCTTGAAGGCGTCGAGCGACGCCATGCGCGCGAGCTGGTCCATGTCGCCATGCAGCGCGCCGGCCGAAAAGCCGTGCTTAACCAGCGAGCGATGCAGGATCGCCACGTCGCGCTTGCGATTGCAGAAGATGATGGCGTTCTTGAAGTTGTCCGCGCCGCGGATGAGATTGCGCAGGGTTTCGCGCTTGTCGGCGTGGCCGCGCGAGGCGACCAGCGCTTGGCGGATGGTCGAGGCCGTCGTGGCGGCGCGCGCCACTTCGATCCGCACGGGATTATGCAAGAAGGCTTCCGTCAGCCGGGTGATTTCCGGCGGCATGGTCGCCGAGAAAAACAGCGTCTGCCGGGTGAAGGGCACGAGCTTGCAGACGCGCTCGATGTCGGGGATGAACCCCATGTCGAGCATGCGGTCCGCCTCGTCGATGACGAGGATCTCGATGCCGGTGAGCAGCAGCTTGCCGCGATCGAAGAAGTCCAGCAGGCGGCCTGGCGTCGCGATGAGCACGTCGGCGCCGCGCATGATCTTGGCTTCCTGGTCGCCGAAGGAGACGCCGCCGATCAGCAGCGCGAGGTTGAGGCGGTGATTGACGCCATATTTGGCGAAGCTCGCCTCGACTTGGGCCGCGAGTTCGCGGGTGGGTTCGAGAATGAGCGTGCGCGGCACGCGGGCCCGGGCGCGGCCGCTTTCGAGCCGGCTCAGCATCGGGAGCGTAAAGGCGGCGGTCTTGCCGGTGCCCGTCTGGGCGATGCCGAGAATGTCGCGCCCCTGCAGGGCCGGAGGAATGGCCTGCGCCTGGATTGGCGTGGGATTAGTGTAGCCGGACGTTTGTACGGCCGCGAGAACCTTTTGTGAAAGGCCCAGTTCGTCGAATGTCATCAATTATCCTGGTTACGGCTTACGGGTGCGGAACGCCGCTGCGCGCCAGCCGTAAAAAAAGCGCGCAAGAATGGAGAGAGAAAGGGCCGTCGTCGCTTCGACGGCAGTCTGGCCCGCCGACGGTCCGCCGCAAAGAAGCGCGGGCGATAGCCACGAATTGCTTTAAGGGCAATTGGCGAATTGTCAATGAAATATCTGCGCGCCGGCCAGAGCCGGCGGTGGAATTCGCGCGAAAAAGCTAATTGTCGCCTACTTCGCCGCGTCACCGCAGGGGGTGAGGGTCGGAGCCGGCGTCGTGCTCGGCTTGTGGGGAATCGTCGCGGTCGTCACGCCATCGACGCCAAGGCTGCGCACAATCGTGACGGACTGGGGCGCCTCAGGTTGCGGCGCCGAGGCGGCCAGACGGCGCATCGCGGCGTCGGCGCCGCCCCGGGAGAAAGCGAGGACTGGCGGATCGCCCTGCTCAAACATATTTGAAAGCGTTTTGGCGCCGAGCACGCTGCATAGGCAGGCCGCGGCGGAGAGCGCCGCGAGGCTCCACACGCTGGCCGACAGGCCGGCGCGGGGTTCGGTTTGTAGGCGATGCTTGTCGAAGTGGCGCATTAAAGGGGACAGCCTGAAGTTTAGCCGTCTTCACGGCTAGCATTCCATGGTAAATTTCTGGTTGACGGCGCGCCGTATAAATCGCGCGCCGATCGCGCGCGGCGCCCCTTGCCAAGGCGCGACGAAAGCTCAAGACTGTGGATGTTCTTGTTTTCTCTCACTCTGAAACTGGCCCGGAATCTGCGAGGCGACCCTAAAAGAACCGGTGCGGCGACCTACATGGAAAGGATCGAAAGGGTAACGACGTGGCGGCGGAGGAATCAGCTCTTTTGAACGCGGCCGTTTCGCATGCGCCGCCGCGCGCGGGCAAGGAGCCGCGCAAGGGAGGGGATGGCGGTCCCGGCGCCGGAACCGCGCTCGTCACCCGAACGCGGCCCCAGACGCGCAAGCCCAATATGTACCGGGTGCTGCTCCTGAACGACGACTACACAACGCAGGAGTTCGTCGTGATCGTGCTGCGCAAATACTTCAATAAATCCGTGGAGGAGGCCACGCGGATCATGCTCCACGTCCACAACCACGGCGTCGGCGAATGCGGCGTCTACACCTATGAAGTCGCCGAAACCAAAGTCACCCAGGTGATGGATTTCGCAAGAAAACATCAGCATCCCTTGCAGTGCATCATGGAAAAGAAATAGGGACGACAGCGCATGCCGACCTTCTCGCGCAACCTCAAGCAGACCCTCGACCGCGCGCTCGCTTCCGCAAGGGAGCGCCACCATGAATATGCGACGCTCGAGCATCTGCTGCTCAGCCTGGTCGAGGACGTCGACGCCTCGGCCGTGTTGCGCGCCTGCTCGGTGGACCTCGACGTTCTCACCAAGAATCTGCGCGACTACATCGATCGCGAACTCGACAATCTCGTCAATGAAGACGCGGACGAATGCAAGCCGACCGCCGGCTTTCAACGCGTCGTGCAGCGCGCCATCATCAGCGTGCAGTCCTCCGGTCGCGAGGACGTAAGCGGCGCCAATGTGCTCGTCGCGCTTTTCGCCGAGCGCGAAAGCCACGCCGTCTATTTCCTGCAGGAGCAGGACATGACGCGTTACGACGCGGTGAATTTCATCAGCCATGGCATCGCCAAGCGGCCGGGCCTTTCCGACGCGGGCCGCACGCCGCGCGGCGTCGAGGACGACGGCGAGCGCAGCGAGGGACGCGAAGGCCGCGACGGCGAGAGCCGCAAAAAGGAAGGCGCGCTTGGGGCCTATTGCGTCAACCTCAACAAAAAAGCGCGCGATGGCCGCATCGACCCGCTGATCGGCCGCGAACCCGAAGTGCTGCGCACGATCCAGGTGTTGTGCCGGCGCCAGAAGAACAATCCGCTGCTCGTCGGCGATCCCGGCGTCGGCAAGACCGCGATCGCCGAAGGCCTGGCGCGCAAAATCGTCTCTAACGAAGTGCCCGACGTGCTCGCGGGCGCGACCGTCTTCGCGCTCGACATGGGCGCGCTGCTGGCCGGCACGCGCTATCGCGGCGATTTCGAAGAGCGCCTGAAGCAGGTCATCAAGGAAATCGAGAATCACAAGAACGCCATTCTCTTCATCGACGAAATTCACACGGTGATCGGCGCCGGCGCCACCTCCGGCGGCGCGATGGACGCTTCAAATCTGCTGAAGCCCGCGCTGGCGCAGGGCGTGCTGCGCTGCATCGGATCGACGACCTACAAGGAGTATCGCCAGTATTTCGAGAAGGACCGCGCGCTCGTTCGCCGCTTCCAGAAGATCGACGTGAACGAACCGTCAATCCCCGACGCGATCGAGATCGTGAAGGGCCTCAAGCCCTATTTCGAGGAATTCCACAAGATCCGCTATACGCATGACGCGCTGAAAGCGGCGGTGGAGCTGTCGGCGCGCTACATCCACGACCGCAAACTGCCGGATAAGGCGATCGACGTGATCGACGAGACCGGCGCCGCGCAAATGCTGCTTGCGGAAAGCAAGCGCAAGAAGACGATCGGCTTGAAGGAGATCGAATCGACGATCGCCACCATGGCGCGCGTGCCGCCCAAGACCGTCTCCAAGGACGACGCCGAAGTGCTCGCCCATCTCGACGAAACGCTGCGACGCGTCGTCTACGGGCAGGACAAGGCGATCTCCGCGCTCACCTCGGCGATCAAGCTCGCGCGCGCCGGTCTGCGCGACCAGGAAAAGCCGATCGGCTGCTATCTCTTCTCGGGCCCTACCGGCGTCGGCAAGACCGAAGCGGCGCGCCAGCTCGCCACGTCGCTCGGCATCGAGCTCGTGCGCTTCGACATGTCGGAATATATGGAGCGCCACACGGTGAGCCGTCTCATCGGCGCGCCTCCCGGCTATGTGGGCTTCGACCAGGGCGGCCTCTTGACCGACGCCATCGACCAGCATCCGCATTGCGTCCTGCTGCTCGACGAGATCGAGAAGGCGCATCCCGATCTCTACAACATCCTGTTGCAGGTGATGGATCACGGCAAGCTCACCGACCACAATGGCAAGACGATCGACTTCCGCAACGTCATTCTCATCATGACGACGAATGCGGGCG
>CAZCJY010000200.1:0-5083 GCA_964498975.1 uncultured Methylocystis sp. | reverse complement strand
GCGCATAGTCGCCGATGACCAATCCGCAACGTCGCGCGACGATCGTCTCGCGCCACCAGCCGATCTGGCGGATGAGGAATTGGGCGTCGCGAAAGCCCAGATCGCCCAGGAACTCCGCCCAGGTCGCGGTCTTGACGCCCTGGGACTGGCGCGCGGCGGGGTCATAGGGGAGCGCCGCGCCCTGGAAGGCGAGCGCGCAATGCGGCGCGATTTCTTGCGCATAGGCCATGCGGCAGAGCGCGGCGTCAATATGCTCCGGGGCGCCCAGCGCTCTCGCCACCGCCGCCAGCGTGACGACATGGCCGCGACCGGCGCCGCCCTCCCAAGCGAGAAGAACGCGAGGCATGAAACGTCACACGCTCTTTTCAGCGCGCGGCCATTTCCGGCCGCGCCACTGCGGCTAATTGGGATAGCAGGGGCCACATGGACAGGTCTCGGAGGGCGGCGTCGGCGCCGTCGGCGGCAAGTAGAGCGCGCCCTGACGCACAGCGTTCTGTGAGGCGACCATGTCGTCCTTCAGCCAGTTCGGCGGATCGTCCTCGCGATGTCGGGCGATCAGCGGCTTGTCCTGCTGGCCGAGATAAATGCGCAAGCCGCCCCAAACAGCCTTGTAGTCGTTCTCGCCGACGCGGCCCTCGATGAAGCCTGTGACCGCCGCGCTGCCCATATTCCACACTAGCGCTTCGCCGCCCAGCGCCGCCGCATGCAGGCCGCCGACATAACGGTGGCCGACCGACAGTTTGATGTTGTAGGTCGGATAGACGCTGATATCGACCATGTCGAAGAAGCGGCCGCGCGGCGGCGAATATTGATAGGCGAGGAAGCCGGGGCCGAAGCCGAGCGGCGTGAAGTAATTCGCCGAACCTTCCTCATAGCCGGCGACGCCGCTCAGCGTGAATGGGCCATAATAGGCCGCGCCCTCGCCGCCGATGCGGTAGCGCGTGTCATTGAGGCGATTGTTGCGGATGACCGTGCCATAGGCGCCAACGAGGCCGACGCCCGGATCGCGCCAGAACAAATGACCGCCGCCGCCGCCCACGAAGAAGCCGCGATGGCTGGCGGCGAGGCTGTCGATCTGCACGCCGAAGCTGTCGCCAATCGGCGCCGTGATCGAGCCGAGGGCGTCGGCGGATACGTTGCCGCGACGGCCCCAGCCGCGCCAATCGGCCCAGCCGCCAAAGCCCTCGAGCTTGCCATTGACGCCGTCGACGGCCGGCCTGCGGGTGAAGGCAGGCGCGGACGGCGCCTTCCACCACGAAGGATCGGCGGCGAGCGCGGGGGATGAAAGTGCGAGCGCAACCGCTGAGGAAGCGAGAAGCTGACGCTGATATTTCATTGCGATGGGTTTCCCGTGCGTTTTATCGTCGCGAGTTGGCGAACCCTAACGAGCTTCAGCGCCGCTGACTGTCACATCGGCGCAACAGACCCCCAAAAATGGAAACATTGACCCAAGTTTGTCGCATCGGACCGCGGGGTGGTTAATATTGCGGGTCGAGTTTTTCACCCGCGGCGCCTAAATGCTCGCTGAGATTCTCGCGCGTGGCGGGATCGACGATGGCGAAAGGCGCCGCGACGGCGGCGCCCGCGACGCCGCCCACCGCCGACACCGCCCCGGCTGTCGCCAGCCCCAGCCGATCGCCGACGCCGGCTTGCCCGTCCTTCAGCGGCTGGCCCTGCGCGAGACGCGCGCCGATCGAGCGCACGACCTCGGGCGATGACGCGAAAGTATTGTGGCCCAGGGGATCGCGCGACGCTATCTCGGTGAGGTCGATCACCTTGATGCGATCGTCGGCAAGGACCTCATCATACGGCGGCGCATGGGGATCGACCGCGCCAAGACGCGTATTGCCCCAGAACTTGCGCGAGGCGGCGAGCGCGTCGTCGTCGCGCGACGCGAAAAGCGTGAAGACCGACGGCTTGACGCCGATCTCGGCGATCTGGCGTCGGAAGACGTCGAAATCCACGTCCGGCGCCGCGAGCATGACATTGCGGATTTTCGGCGCGACGCCGCCATTGCGGATCGCCATCTGACGCAACGCCTCGAGCGTCACCCAATTTCCCATCGAATGCGCTAGGATCGAGATTTCGCTGACATTGCGGTCGCGCTGCAAGGCCTGCAGCACGCTCTCCAGCGCATCGCGCGAATAGCTGGCGCTCTCATGGTCGTAGCCATATTGCAGCAGCCTGCCGCGCGAAGGCCAGGTGAACAGCACCGGCGTCACCGAGGCGGCGGAATCATGCACGATCTGCGCGAAGCGATAGACCGCCTCCTCGAAACGCGTGTTGTAGCCGTGGACGAAGACGAGAACCTGATGTTTCGGCGTCTTGCGAATGCGCGCGTCGAAGGCGGCGAGGGCGGCGTTCTTGTCGAGGACGGTTGCTTCGACCGTCGTGAACTGACGCATCGGGTCCGCAGCCGGACCTTCAGGCCATTGCACTTCGCCGATCGTGCGATTGGCGTCCGGGGGAATCGAGACCGCAATATCGGCGAAGGCGACGCTGCGCCCGCGTTCGCCCGAAAACATCACGCCTGGCTCGACACGGTCGGGACTCCTCGTCGTGACGACGAGCAGGCTGACGACGCTGGCGCCCGGCGCGCGCTGATGCGTCGCGACAAGCGTGCCGTGCGGGCGGCCGCTGCAAGCGCCGAGAAGAAACACGACGAGTATCGCGAGAGCGATGCGCGCGAAAGCCATGCGTCCGTCGTCGTTGGAAAAAATTAACGCCAAGCAACGTCCCCCAGACGAAGCCAATAACCCTGCGTCCATCATCTTTGCGGCTGTAATGCGACGATGCGCCGACGCGTGCGTCATCGCACTGATTTTTTGTGAGATGCGCGCAATGATCTTCTTGCTCGCATGAGAAGCGAGCGTCGGAGGCGGGGCTGGGACGAACTGCTTCCGACTGCGCAGGGGGAAGCCGACGGGCCTCCCCCTGCCTTTCTCAAGCCCGCGCCAGCGCTTTTTCGATGTCCTTGAGCGGATGACGCGTCAGGTCCTTGGCGAGTTCGCCGACGACCTTGCCTTGCGCCTTACTCGTCAACTCCTTGCGGATCTCGCCCAACGTGCGCGGCGGCGCGACGATGACGATCCCGCTCAATTCGCCCGACTCCGCCGCCTTGTTGATCCGCTCCGCCATGGCGCGGGCGAAACGCTCCTCCTCGATCTCATGCCAGTCGGCGTCCTCGACGGCGCTGCGCACGCCGCCCTTCGAGGCGAAGCTGCGGCCCGGCTTGTCCGTCCCCTGTTCGCGCGTCGCGGGATTGTCGTCGATATGCGTCTCGACGACCCGCAGATCGAGAAGTTCGGCGTCGCCGTGATTTTGGAAAAACAAGGCCCGCCGGCCATCGCCGACGAGAACCCAAGCGCCGTTACCGATCGAAAATCCGCTCATGCCACTCCCTCGCTGAAAGAACGCTCAGCCTACAGGTGGCCTCCCGTGCAAGCGAGGGCAATCGGGCATTTTGACGCCTTCTGATGGCGCGGCGATCAGGCCGCGAGTTTCTTTTCCGCAGGGGCATCCGTTCTCATCCGGCCAAGCGCCTCGTCGAGCGCCGTTCGGCCGGAAGCGCCGGACGCGTCATGCGTTGGGGCGGCGCGACGCTTGATGCCCCGCTCATTCCAGGCCCAGAGAAGGAAACATAGGCCGGCGATGCTTAAGAGGGCCGTATAGGGCTCGCCGAAGGCGAGCGACGAGAGGAACGAGAGATCGGGCGCGCATTCCCTGGCGTATTCGCAGGCGTCCGACCAGTCCTGAAACCACTGTCTGATGGACTCCATCTGGCCTCCTAAAATCCAAGCGTGGGCGCAGCGGCGCCAGCGCGCCGCGGCATGCATGAATCAGTCCACCACATTTCCATCGCGATTATTGTGCGGCGCAACACATCCCGCGTCAAGATTTTTTGCGAGAGCAAATAGTGCGCAGGATATATAGCTCGCTGAAAAATATAATATTCCTAATTCGATCGATCTCCAATGCGCATAAAATTTGTGCACCGCAAAAGCACGCGTGTCAGTCGCCAAACAAAAAAGCGGCCTGGGAGAGGACCTTCCCTGGCCGCTTCTTTACAATCGTTGTCGAATGAAGAAGGACGTTCAGCCTTCCAGCAGGCGTCGCGCGATCACCTGCGCCTGAATCTCCGCCGCGCCCTCAAAGATATTGAGGATGCGCGCGTCGCAAAGAACGCGCGATACCGGATATTCCAGCGCAAAGCCATTGCCGCCATGGATTTGCAGGGCATTATCAGCCGCCGCCCAGGCGACGCGGGCCCCGAGCAGCTTCGCCATGCCGGCCTCCAAGTCGCAGCGCTTGCCCTCGTCCTTCTCGCGCGCGGCGAAATAGGTGATCTGGCGGGCGATGTGAATCTCCACCGCCATCGAAACGATCTTGTTGAAGACGCGCGGGAAGGAGAACAAGGGCTTGCCGAACTGGATCCGCTCCTTGGCGTATTTCAGCCCCAGGTCCAGCGCGCATTGCGCGACGCCGAGCGCGCGCGCCGCCGTCTGGATGCGGGCCGACTCGAAGGTCTCCATGAGCTGTTTGAAGCCCTTGCCCTCTTCGCCGCCAAGAAGATTCTCGGTCGGCACTTCGAAATTGTCGAAGCCGATCTCGAACTCCTTCATGCCGCGATAGCCGAGCACTTCGATTTCGCCGCCGGTCATGCCCTTGGCGGGAAACGGATTCTCGTTCGTGCCGCGCGGCTTTTCGGCGAGCAGCATGGAAAGGCCCTTATAGCCTTTCTCATTGGGATTGGTGCGCACGAGCAGCGTCATCAGATCGGCGCGCACCGGATGGGTGATCCAGGTCTTATTGCCGAAGACCTTATAGACGCCGCCCTCCAGCGTCGCGCGGGTGCGCAGCCCGGCAAGATCGGAGCCATTGTTGGGCTCGGTGAAGACGGCGGTCGGAAGGATTTCGCCCGAGGCGATTTTGGGGAGATACTTCTCCTTTTGCGGCGGCGTCCCGCCGACGAGGATGAGTTCGCCGGCGATTTCCGAGCGCGTGCCGAGCGAGCCGACGCCGATATAGGCGCGCGACAATTCCTCGGAGACGACGCACATGGCGATCTTGCCCATGCCGGAGC
>CAZCJY010000199.1:0-5235 GCA_964498975.1 uncultured Methylocystis sp. | reverse complement strand
GATGAGCGGACGCGTGTTGAGTTCGCTGCGGATCGGCCAATAGACTGAAACGACCGGGGCGTCGACGCGCGCGTCTTTCGCAATCGTCTCGACAAGCGCAAGGCCGCGTGCGGCAACCGAGGCGGCGGCCTCATGCGCCTCCTGCGGCGTCACGAGATCGCGGCGCGCCAGCGAACGCCGGCGCAAATCGGCTTTCAAATCGCTCATGCGGAAGAAATAACAGGGAAGTTGAGTGCGGGCCACAAGAGCCGTGGGACATCGATCCCGGGAACCTACAACGTAGGTGGGCGCCGTGTGATCAAGCCCACGGGCGAGACCAGGGACAGCTCCCTTAGAGATCGATAAGGCCCGGGGAATAATAGTCCTGCACGAACCCCGCAGCGCCGCCCCGCCAATGTAGCGCCGCGCGGGCGCGGGCGCCAGTGGCGTCTATGCGAACTCCAGCGCCGAGGGGTTCTCTTCCGATTCGGCAGGCTCCACGTGAACGCGCTCGATCCGCGTCAGCGTAAACAGGCCAAAGGGCGCCAGCGGGCGGCGCTCGACGAGCTTCATTTCGGGGTGCCGGTCGATCCAGTCGCCGATGATCGACCACGGGAATTGCGGGCGCCAGCCGAGTTTTGGCGCCATGTGCCGGTCGAGCCAGGCTTCGAATAGCGCGATCGCGTCGTCCTTGCCGCTCACATGATTGACGAGCACGATTTCGCCGCCCGGCCGAAGCACACGCGCAAGTTCGTCGAGCATCGCTTCCGGCTCCGGAACGACCGTGAGCACATAGGGCGCGACGACGCAGGCGAAGGTCGCGTCGGCGAAGGCCATGCGCGTCGCGTCCATCTTCGAGAGGCCGGCGATATTGTCGAGACGCTCGCGGCGCACGCGCTGCGCCGCGCGGCGCAGCATCGGCTCCGAAAGATCGACGCCAAAGACTTGGGCCTTGCGATCGAAGAGAGGCAGTTCGAGCCCCGTGCCGACGCCGACGTCGAGAATGGGGCCGCGCGCCTTAGAGGCGGCCGCCGCGGCGGCGCGCCGGCCGGGCTTCAACAGCGTCGCGAAGGTCAAATCATAGATCGGCGCCCAGCGCGCATAAGCGGCTTCGACATCGCAATTGTCGAGCGCATCGATCTCGCGGAAATAGTTTCTTGCTTCGCTCATCAAGGCGCCCTTCGCGCATGTGCGGCTCGCTGCGGCGACGCCTTGGCTGCAATTGTCATTCCGGCCGACTCGATGGCTGCGATGAAGCCGCCGCCCAGCACGCGCGCCTCATCGTCTTCGCCGTCATAGAAGACGCAGGCCTGTCCCGGCGACACGCCGAATTCGCTCGCCGCGAAGACGACGGAGGCGGCGCCGTTCTCGCCGGCGATCAGCCGGGCCGGCGCCGGAGGACGGGTCGAGCGCACGCGCGCCGTTATGTCGATCCCGCCCGGCGGCGCCGCCGATAACGCGCCGTCGCCGATCCAGTTCACGTCGCGCAGCTTCACGGCGCGCGTCTCAAGCGCTTCGCGCGGACCGACGACGACCTGCGCTTTCGCGGCGTCGAGGCGCAGAACGAACAGCGGTTCGGCGTCGCGCCCGGCGACGGCGGCGCCGAGGCCGAGCCCGCGCCGCTGGCCGATCGTATAGTGAATGATGCCGGCGTGACGCCCGAGCACGCGGCCGTCGATATGCACAATGTCGCCGGGCACGACCGCCTCGGGCGCAAGCCGCTCGACGACGTCGGTGTAGCGGCCGCTCGGCACGAAGCAGATATCCTGGCTGTCCGGCTTGTCGGCGACCTCGAGCCCATAGCGGCGCGCCATTTCGCGCACTTCGTCCTTCCTATAATCGCCAAGCGGAAAGCGCAGCATCCGCAGCTGTTCGCGTGTCGTGGCGAAGAGGAAATAGCTCTGGTCGCGCGCGGCGTCCTTGGCGCGATAGAGCGCGCGTCCGCCAAGACCGTCGTCGCGCGCGGAGATATAGTGGCCCGTGGCGAGCGCATGGGCGCCAAGATCCTTGGCGGTCTCCATGAGATCGGCGAATTTGATGAATTGGTTGCAGGCCACGCAAGGCACCGGCGTTTCGCCGCTGGCGTAGCTTGCGGCGAATTCGTCGATCACTTTCTCCCGAAAACGGCTCTCGTAATCGAGAACGAAATGCGGGATGCCGAGCCGGGCCGCAACCTGTCGCGCGTCGTGAATGTCATGGCCGGCGCAGCAGGCGCCCTTTCGGTGCGTCGCCTCGCCATGGTCATAGAGCTGCATGGTCACGCCAATGACGTCATAGCCCTGTTCCTTGAGCAGGGCGGCGACGACGCTCGAATCGACGCCGCCCGACATCGCGACGACGACGCGCGTTTCGCACGGCGAAGAAGGCGGGAATGCATGATCCGATACGCTATTCGTCATAATCGGGCGACGCCTATCAACTATGCAAAGGCCGAGATGGGTGGCGGCGCAACCACGCGCCCGGCCCGCCGCGCATCGGAGAGGCCGACTGCCATCATTTAGAGCATTACCTGTAAGAGAAGCAATCTTATCGGCCGGTCCGCCGAAAAAGACGCCATTTTCACGTCATATTGTTCGAGACCGCCATCGCTGCTATGACGCCGCGGCGTTCTGGGGCGCGGGGGCGATTTCGATGGCGGCGATGAAACTCCTGGCGGGCAACTCGAACCGGCGGCTGGCCGAGGCGATTGCGGCCCATCTCGGGATACCGCTCTGCCGCGCCCAAGTCCGGCGTTTCGCCGATCAGGAAATATGGGTCGAAATATTGGAGAATGTTCGCGGGCAGGACACGTTCGTGGTTCAATCCACGTCCGCGCCGGCCAACGACCATCTGATGGAGCTCTTAATCATGATCGACGCCTTGCGCCGCGCCTCCGCGCGCCGCATCACGGCGGTCATCCCCTATTTCGGCTATGCGCGGCAGGACCGCAAGCAAGGGCCGCGCACGCCGATCTCGGCCAAGCTCGTCAGCAATCTCATCACCCGCGCCGGCGCCGACCGGGTGCTCACTGTCGACCTCCACGCCGGACAGGTCCAGGGGTTCTTCGACATCCCGACCGATAATCTCTTCGCCGCGCCGGTCATTGTGGCGGACATCAAGTCGCACCTCGAACTCAAGAACGTCATGGTTGTTTCGCCGGACGTCGGCGGCGTGGTGCGTGCGCGGGCGCTCGCCAAGCGCATCGACGCGCCGCTCGCCATCGTCGATAAGCGCCGCGAGCGCGCCGGCGAGTCGGAAGTGATGAACATCATCGGCGACGTGAATGGCCACAACTGCATCCTCATCGACGACATCGTCGATTCCGGCGGCACGCTGTGCAACGCCGCCGAAGCGCTGCTCGCTGCCGGCGCCGGCTCGGTATACGCTTACATCACCCACGGCGTGCTGTCCGGCGCCGCCGCCGAGCGCATCGCCGCCTCCAAGCTCAAGGAACTCGTCATCACCGACACGATCCGCCCGTCGCCGGCGGTCGAATCCGCGCAGAACATCCGCGTCATTCCGATCGGCCATCTGATCGGCGAAGCCATCGCGAGGACCGCGAAGGAAGAAAGCGTGTCGAGCCTGTTCGATTGATTTGAATCAAATATTGTCGGTGCGGAAACTCGCTCGCAGCACGGTGATGGAAGCCCCGGCGAAGCCAAAAGTGGTCGTTACGATACTCGCCTTGAGATAGACCCCAAATAGCATCGGCCCCAAGCCTTCTGCCGGCGCCCCGTCGAGGACCGGAAAAATCGCCATCAACGCAAACAAGCTCGAATTGGTGAAGGCGCCGACGACCATCGCCCAGCGAACCAGCGGTGCGAGCGGAACGCGCGCGCCGTAGAAGCCGAGCAGAAGCGCGCTCATCAAAAGAAAGTCGATATGGGCTTGCAGGACCCGCGTGAATTTTCCGGCAAAGATCGCCGTGATCAGCGGCGCTTCCATTTTCAGCCCGACGAGACACCACGCCAGAACAAGCGCGACGATAATCCAAAGGGCGGCGCCCCTGAGTAGAATGACGTTCGTCTTTTGGGCCGATTGCGCGTTTCCCTTCATCACGACATCCTCGGTTCGTCTCGGCGGATCGCCGGAAGCTCGATAAATGCCGCGTTCAGCAAGAAAGCGCTTGACCGGGACGGCTGAAAAACTTGTCTGAAACGGATGCCGTCGGCTGCGGTTCGAAGGGAATTATCCGATGACGAAGGCGCAGACCCTTTCAACTGAGCAAGCGACGCCAAATCGCCGCCGCGAATGGCTATGCGAAGTGATCGGGCGCGAATACGCCCGCGTCGATGTGCGTCCTCTTCCGGCGCAGCGCCTGTTCAATGAAATGACGATATATGCCGGAGAGGATGTTCGACTCTCTTCGATCCGCTCGAACGCCATCCTGATAGAAAGGCCCAACCGGCCGTCGCTGCCCGACAGCCATGACGTTTATCTCGCCGCCGTGCTGCTTTCAGGCGAATATTTTCTGGAGCAGGACGGACGCCAAGTCTCGTTGCGTCCCGGCGACATGACCATTTACGACGCGACGCGGCCGCATAAAATCTACTGCCCGGAAAAATTCTCCAAGCTGATTGTCTCTCTGCCGCGCGCGACAATGCGCGCGCGTTCGCCTGGCATAGACCGCTGCGCGGCGTTGCGAGTCGCCGGCGCTGCGGGAGTCGGCGCGATGGCTGTGTCTTATATCCGGTCCTTTGCGGCCCATGCGGGCGAATTGACCGACGAATCCTTCGCTGCGATGGCCGGTCATTGCGCCGATTTGATCGCATTGTCCCTGTCAGAGCCGAACGAATATCACCAAGCAAACCGAGGCCGGGAGGCCACGCTGCGGCGGGTGAAGCGGTTCATTGACAGCCGCCTCGGCGATCCGCGGCTCAATCCTGCGATGGCGGCGCAGACGCTTGGTCTCTCGTCGCGCTATCTCAATTCGCTTTTCGAAGCCGAGGGCCTATCGCTCATGCGCTATGTGTGGGCAAGGCGTCTGGAGAATTGTCGCCGCGACCTCTGCTCCGACGCTTGCGCGCCGATTGGCGAGATCGCCTATCGCTGGGGGTTCAGCGATCTCTCGCATTTCAGCCGGGCGTTCCGTCGACGGTTTGGACAATCGGCGCGCGAGGCGCGGAGTCGGAGCGAATAGGCGGGGCCTTGCCCAACCTGCGCGCGCGATGCGAGAAAGCGCCGCATGACGCAAAGCGCCGCTCTCGAACCCGTCCCGCCTCGCTTCAATCTCGCCCGCTATTGCCTCGCCGAGAACGCCCGGCTGCGGCCGGACGC
>CAZCJY010000198.1:0-5290 GCA_964498975.1 uncultured Methylocystis sp. | reverse complement strand
TGAGCAAGTGAATCAAGCCGGAGCCGATTTGGCTACAGGTTTTTGGAGCCGTCCAGTTGTTTATTTCGATGCCTTTGAACACGATTATTTACCGGACGCTTTCGCGGCCATCGCAGGACAGATTGTGTCGCTTGTCGAAGTAAAGGAAAGAAGTGGAGAGCCAAGAGCTAAGGAGTTCGTTCAAAAAGCGACGAATGTTGGAAAAATCTTCTTGCGCGGCATTCTCAAGGTTGGTGTGAAGGCTGCGACGATGGGAGCATTAGGAAGTGACGACGTCGAAGGAATAACAAACGAGCTGACGAAAGATTCCTCTAAAGAAACCAGCGAGATATTCGACAAGTACATCGGCGAGTTGCTTACAAAGCAACGAGAAGAACATGATATAATAGAAAAATTCAGATTAGCCCTAGGTGAATTACCAGAAATTCTTGGAAAAGAAGAAAATGCAGACCAACCGTATCCGTTAGTTTTCATTATAGACGAACTTGATCGCTGCCGCCCAACGTTCGCTTTAGAAATCTTGGAACGAGTTAAACACTTCTTTTCGGTTGGGCGTGTTCACTTTATTTTAGGTGTTAATCTACCACAATTAGAGAATATTGTTAAAGCAATATATGGTCAAGATATTCAATCAACCGCTTATCTACAAAAATTTGTAAGCTTTACGATATTCCTGACTGATAGCAGCAAAAGGCAAACAGCCAGAGAAGTCAGAAGCTACGCCGAAAAATTGTGTAGGCAGCATGAGTTGCCCATAAAGGATTCAGCGGTTCGCCTATGCCTAGATATGATAGAGCATGTCGCCGAGACAAGAGGCCTATCTCTTCGAGCCGTCGAGCAGATTCTGAGAAGATTAACTATTACTCTTGTAGTTGGGGCTGATACGACATCTTCCGCAATGATAGTCATCATCTCTATGCTTATATTGAGAGAGTTATGCCCAGAAAAATATAAATTGGCTCTTTATCGCCGAATTGGATTTTCGGATGTTGATAAAGAATTGGGCATAGCAAGTGTCAGTCGGATAAAGAGGGAAAATCAAAGCTTAGAGAATGTCATACGGTACTGTCTTGACGACATTGTTATCAAAAATTCACCAGAATTTTCTTCTATATCATCAGAATTCGAGAGTTTTTTTCCGGGCATGCAGCGCGGTGAAATAATCCCGAGACTTTGTCGCGAGCTTATTGATCGCATTGATTTAACGGAAGAGAAGCTCGGATAAGAATCGAGAGGCCGGCGGTTTCCCGCCGGCTCTCGAATTTTCAGATGCGCCCCCTCAGTGCGGCGCGGCGCCCAGGCTCGACACGTCGATCTTCACGCCCGGACCCTGGGTCGAGCAGATGGCGACGCGCTGAATATAAGTGCCCTTGGCGCCTTGCGGCTTGGCCTTGGCCACCGCATCGACGAAGGCCTTGATGTTCTCGACGAGCTTGCCGTCGTCGAAGGAGGCCTTGCCGACCGTGCCCTGGACGATGCCGGCCTTCTCGACGCGAAACTCCACCGCGCCGCCCTTACTGGCCTTCACCGCCGCCGCGACATCCATCGTCACGGTGCCGACCTTCGGGTTCGGCATCAGGCCGCGCGGACCCAACACTTTGCCCAAGCGTCCCACGAGCGGCATCATGTCGGGCGTCGCGATGCAGCGGTCGAAGTCGATCGTCCCGCCCTGCACCGTCGTGACCAGATCCTCCGCGCCGACGACATCGGCGCCGGCGGCCTTGGCCTCGTCCGCCTTGGCGCCGCGCGCGAAGACGGCGACGCGCAGAACGCGGCCCGTGCCGTTCGGCAGATTGACCACGCCGCGCACCATCTGGTCGGCGTGCTTGGGGTCGACGCCCAGATTCATGGCGATCTCGACGGATTCGTCGAATTTCGCCTTGGCGCGTTCGCGCACGAGCTTCACGGCCTCGTCGAGGGCGTAAAGCTTGGTGCGCTCGATGCCCTCGCGGGTTTTCGCGATGCGTTTTCCAATATGCGCCATTGCCTCACCCCACCACTTCGAGACCGATCGAACGCGCGGAGCCTTCGATCATCGCCGCCGCAGCCTCGACCGTGCTGCAATTGAGGTCGGGCATTTTCTTCTGCGCGATCTCCATGATTTGCGCGCGCGTCACCTTGCCGACGAAGCCGCGGCCCGTCGTCTTCGCGCCCGACTTCACGCCCGCGGCCTGCTTGAGGAAGTAGGACACGGGCGGCTGCTTCATCTCGAAAGTGAAGGAGCGGTCCTGATAGGCGGTGATGATGACGGGGATCGGCATCCCCTTCTCCAACTGTCCCGTCTTGGCGTTGAACGCCTTGCAGAATTCCATGATGTTGAGGCCGCGCTGGCCGAGCGCGGGCCCGATCGGCGGCGACGGGTTGGCCGCGCCGGCCGGCACTTGCAGTTTTATGTAGCCGGCGATTTTCTTCGCCATTTGCTTTTCTCCAACAGTTAGCGACGCGCGGCGCTTACGCGCCCGCTTTTCGCCGGTTGCAGTTCGTGGTCCGGTTTGGACTCCCCGATGGCGTCAGGGCAAACCCGCCACGTTTCTCACCCTCCCCTTGATTGGGAGGGTCGGACTGTGAAGCAGTCCGGGGTAGGGTGATAAAAAACGGAACGCCGTTCTTCACCCCCACCCGGCCGCCTGAAGGCGGCCGACCTCCCCCATCAAGGGGGAGGTGTTCACGCGAACCTACACCTTCTCCACCTGGCCGAACTCAAGTTCGACCGGCGTCGGCCGGCCGAAGATCGACACGGCGACCTTGAGGCGCGAACGCGCCTCGTCGATCTCCTCAACGAGGCCGTTGAAGGAGGCGAATGGCCCATCCGCGACGCGCACGGTCTCGCCGACCTCGAACATGATCGTGGGCTTGGGGCGCTCGACGCCCTCGGCGACTTGGCCCTTGATGCGCATCGCCTCTTCTTCGCTGATCGGCATCGGTTTATTGTCGGCGCCGAGAAAGCCAGTGACCTTTGGCGTGTTCTTGATCAGCGAAAAAACCTGATCGGTGAGATCGCATCTCACCAGCACATAGCCGGGAAAGAATTTGCGTTCGGCGCTGACTTTGCGGCCGCGCCGCACTTCGACGACCTGCTCGGTCGGCACCAGGATTTCCTCGAAGCGATCAGACAGCCCGCGCTGCGCCGCGCCCTCGCGAATGGCGTCGGCGACCTTCTTTTCGAAGTTCGAATAGGCGTGGACGATATACCAGCGCATGCTCATAGCGGCGCCACAAGCTCCAATTATCTAACGCCCGATGCCGATCATCAGGCCGACGCCGAAACGCAGCGCGTAATCGACGATAACGAAAAACAGGCTGGCGAACAGCACCATGAGAATCACGAGGCCGGTCGTGATCATCGTCTCGCGGCGCGAAGGCCAGGTGACCTTGGCCGCCTCGGCGCGGACCTCCTGCAGGAATTGAAACGGATTGACCATTCGACTACCAGGCGCTGCAAGGGCGGCGGGACGGCCGAACGTTCGGACGACACGCGCCGCAAAACAGTCGCGGCGCGGGACCTGCCGGCCGCGCGCCACGAATTTCCCTAGCTTATAGCCGCTCGCCCCCCGCCCGCCAAGCGGAAAAACGCCGGCGGCGCGGGACGGCTGGCGTTCAGGCGCTGACGCGCGCCAGCGCAGCGAGGTCCGGGGGCAGCATCTCCTCCTCTTCCGGCGTGATCGCGGCGATCTTGCCGGCGAGATCCGGTCCGCCGCGCTTGAACGCCGGCGGTAGATTGGGCGGGTCATAGGGCGTATCGGCAGAATCGAAAATGCGGCATTTGCGGCCGAGCTTCGCCATTACGCTCCAATGCGCGCGCTCGTTGATGTGCTCTTCTTTCGGATCGCCCGCATTTGTCACGTAGCTGTGGGCGACGGCGTCGGCGGCGAACATCGCGCGAGGGCGCGGCAAGTTGGAATCGACCACCCATTTCTTCGCGGAATCATAGATCTCTCCGTCGATATTGGGCTTGAGCGCGGTTTTGACCGCGTCGAGATCGAAGGCGAGGCCCGTCAGCGCGCGCGTGCGGGCGATCATCCAGGTCAGGGCGATGTCGGAGAGCCCCGCGTCCTCATAGCCGCCGCCGACATTGCTATGAACGCCCGCAAACCAGGTCTGCTCGACATTGGCGGGATGCGGCAGGCCCTTGTCGATCGTCCAGAAGGTCGGGGTGAAAGGGCGTCGCCGTTCGTCGACCCCAATTGCATGCAGCCCATGGTCGATATGGCCGCCGAACTTCGTGTCGTGAAAGCCAAACACGCCAAGCGAGACAAAGCGTGCGAGCGGCGCGAGGCCGTTGAAGCCCGCCGGCACTCCGTAGGAGCCGACGGTATCGAAAACGCCGAGCAGCTTGATGCGGTTATTGGCCTGTATCTCGTTGGCCTGTATCTCGCCCTTGGGCAGGGCGTTCGGATCGCGCACGGATTTGCGGGCGCGATAATTGGTCCAGGTAATGTCAAGCAGCCGCTTGTCCTTGCTTGTCGGGATGCCCGACGCGCCGATCAGGCCAGCAAGGGCGCGCGCCGCGTAAGCCCCGCGCGAGAAGCCGTAGATATAAAGCTCCTGATCGTCGCGATAATTGTCGATGACCCAGTTGTAGGCGTCCTGCACGATGGTGCGCAGGCCGATGCCAACGGCGCCGCCGAGCAGCTTCTGAATCTGGCGCTCGGCAGTCCCGACGCCGGAGAAATATTCGACGTTCTGATCGACGCCGTCGGCGCGTTCGCGGATCAACTTGCCGAGGATGTTCTCCTCCTTCGACAATTTGCAAATATTGGTGAGGCTGCGCGGCGTGTTCCACGTGCCGTCGAGAAGAATGACGTTGCGGATCATGCGTCCTCCCTAAAGCGCCGATGCGGCAAAAAACACGAGAGGCAAAAGGCTTGCGGCGCATGGCGATGGTGGCGCCGTTTGCGCCGGGCGACAAGGCTTATGAGAAACCGGACATTGCCCTGCCCGCGCGATTGCCGCTATGACAGCGCCGCTTCGCTTTCAGCAGGAGGAAAGATGCGCGCTCACCTGTTTCTCGCCGCCGGTCTGGCCGCCGCCCTCGCCGGCTGCAACGCCGCCCGACAGTCTCAAATCGCGCCGCCGGCGCCCGCGGCGCGCGCCGCGGCTCCCAGCGACGTCCAGGCGCCGGACGCTCCTGGCTGCGCCGGCGCGGTCGGCCGCTATCGCGCCGTCATCGACAATGATCTCGACATGGGCCACGTCAACAAAAGCGTCCATGCGCAGATTTCGAACGAGATTTCAGAAGCCGCCTCCGCCTGCTCCAGCGGCCAGGACGGGCGCGCCCTGTCGCTCTTGC
>CAZCJY010000197.1:2095-5310 GCA_964498975.1 uncultured Methylocystis sp. | reverse complement strand
ACGAGTGTGCTCCTGAGCGTCTCGATGGCTGCATGAATGAGCTGGGAGCGGTCGTAAACCGAGACGATCTCAACGCCCTTGGGCAAGCTTGTCGCCATCTGCGCAAGGGCCGATTTGACATTGTCGATCACTGTGAGCGCGTTAGCGCCATAACGTTGTAGCGCGATGCCGCTCGCAACCTCGCCCTCGCCATTGAGTTCCGTGACGCCACGCCGCTCGTCGGGGCCGAGTTCGATGCGCGCGACATCCTTCAGGAGAAGCGGCGTGCCGCTTTCGACGCGCAGGACGATGCTCTCCAGATCGCTCACGCCGCGCAGATAGCCGCGTCCGCGCACGATGAATTCAAATTCGGAAAGTTCGACCGTGCGACCGCCGACATCGGCATTGCTGGCGCGGATGGCGCCGCGCACTTTCGACAGCGGAATGCCGAGCGCGCGCAGTCGGTTAGGATCGACAACGACATTATACTGCTTGACAAATCCGCCGACGCTCGCGATCTCGGCGACGCCTTCGGCCTTGGCGAGGCCGTAGCGGATCGTCCAGTCCTGGATCGAGCGCAATTCGGCGAGCGTCATTTCCTTGGCGATGAGCGCATATTGATAGACCCAGCCAACGCCCGTCGCGTCGGGACCAAGAACAGGCGTCACGCCCGCCGGCAATCTCTTACTCGCCGCGCTCAAATATTCGAGGACGCGCGAGCGCGCCCAATAAATATCGACGCCATCGTCAAAGATGACGTAGACGAAGGATACGCCGAAGAATGAAAATCCACGCACCACTTTGGAGCGCGGAACGGTCAACATCGAACTGGTGAGCGGATAAGTGACTTGATCCTCGACGACTTGCGGCGCCTGGCCCGGATATTCCGTATAGACGATCGCTTGCACATCGGAGAGATCGGGAATGGCGTCGAGCGGCAGCGTGCGCAAGGCATAGACGCCTGCTGCGACGACGAAGGCTGTGCCGACGAAAATGAGAACAAGGTTGCGCGCCGACCACGCGATGAGGCGGGCGATCACTTGCCCGCCTCCCCTTGGTCGAGAGCTCGTAACGCCGCCTTCAAATTGCTTTCGGCGTCGATAAGGAAGTTCGCGGCCGTAACCACGCGTTCGTTTTCGCTCACGCCGCTCTTGATTTCGACGAAGCCTTCGCCGCGCCGGCCGATCTTGATTTCGCGCGGCTCGAAGCGCCCTTCGCCCTTGTCGACAATCGCCACTTGCCGCTTGCCGGTGTCGATGATGGCGCTTTCGGGGACAGTAAGCCCCTTCTCGTTGCCGCCGGTGGCGATCTCGACATCGGCATACATATCTCCCCGCAGCAGTCCGTCGGGGTTCGGCAGTTCGATCCTGACACGCGCCGTGCGCGTCTCCATATTGAGATGGGGATAGATCAGCGCGACTTTCCCCTTGAAGGTTCGATCTGGGTAGGCTCTTGGTCGGACGTCGACTCCTTGTCCGGGCGCAATCAAGGCGATGTCCCGTTCGGCGATGTCGGCCAGGACCCAGACCACGGAGTGATCGACAATGCGAAATAGCGCGTCGCCCGGCGCGGCGCGCATGCCGTTGAGCGCAGTCCGCTCCAGGACATGGCCGTCCTGCGGCGCAGGCCATAGAATATGATGCGGGACGCTACGCGCACGCGCTATCGCTGCAATAGCGTTGTCATCAAGACCGAGGTTGCGAAGTCGCAGCCTCGCAGCCTCGATGCCCGCCGCCTCGATTGCTTCGCCCCGTCGCGTCTTGAGGACGGCGACATATTCTGCCGCCGCGCTTGAAACATTGGGGCCATAAATGCGCATGAGCGGCTGGCCCTTGCGGACGTAATCGCCTTCCACGAACTTCTCGACCGATTCGATGAAGCCCTCGAAGCGCAGGGAGACGATCGAGATACGGCGCGGGTCGAACTCGATCCTGCCCGTCGCTCGAACAGGGACGCTCAGCGTCCGGTGTTGGACGGGTTCGGAGCGAACCCCCGTCTTTTGCAGTTTGCCGGGGCTAATCGTGACAGTTGATGCGTCCTGTGACGCGTCCTCGTAGACGGGAATGTAATCCATTCCCATCGAATCCTTCTTTGGAACGGGCGAGGTGTCGGGCAGGCCCATCGGATTGCGATAGAAGCGCACGCGCCGCTCTCCCCTCGCGGGGGATACGAGTGGCGGCTTGTCTTCGAAGCTTACGTCTTCGCTCGCGCGCACCGGCAGAAAATCCTTGCCGGCCGATGTCTTCTTGGGCGTGAGCGAATAGGCCGGGCGACCGTCGGGGTCGCGGTAGTAAATGATTGGCCCTGTCGGTGCAGGCGCACTGTCCGAGACATTCGGAATCGCGCGCGGCGTCTCCCAAGAGGCAGACCATGGAAAACGCCCTTCGACCAAGCGCGCGAAGACCGCCGCGACGACCGTAAAGCCCAGGAGAAGAATGACGTAACGCCGCGTCATAGAGATCCTCTAGCCAGACGTTCGAGTTCGGCATATCTCGCCTGCTCATCCACCTTGAGCTTCAACAGTTCGAATTTGACCGCAGGGAGCCGACATTCTGCATCTATCACTGCGTCGATCTCGGTTGTTCCGGCTTGAAAGCCGCTTGCGGCAGTCTCGACTGACAAACAAGCCGACGGAACCTGACGCTGTTCGACGATGCGGATCGTCTTGCACACGGCTTCAAGTCCCAGCCACGCTACCGCGACGTCGCCATCGAACCGGGTTCGAATAGCGTCGTATTGCATCTGCGCGGCGCCGGCCCTGGTCAATTGGACCGGCCGGGGGAAGGTGCCTGTTTCTCGACGCCGACATCCCGTGTGAATGCGCGAGCGTGCGTGGGTGGAACGCGTGGACCCATGTCTCCTCCAATAGTGGGCACCGATAATTGGCGACGTCACTAATAATACAGGGATAAATTCAAGTATTGGATGAGTCAATGCCGTCAAACAAAATAAATACATAGTTTTATTTAAGTCACGTCGAGCACAGATACTCGTTCTCCTAACGCGTGTTATTGCGCAGAAAGCATGAATAAGGCGGCTTGTTGATAGTTGGTTCAGGGTTATCCGCGACGTGTCGCAGCTCGCGCGGCCTGGTGGGACGCGCCAACGGATGCGTCCGAGGTCCAGACGTCGCGCTACTGCGGCCAACTATTGCGGCGTTAGGCGATTGGAGGCCGAAGGTCCGGCGGGCCGGAAAGGCCGCAGCACGAGCGTGTCTCCCGGGACGTCTCCGAGCT
>CAZCJY010000197.1:1052-2085 GCA_964498975.1 uncultured Methylocystis sp. | reverse complement strand
AATAACGGCTTCGTGCGGCGGCAGGATGGATTGCGTCAGCCCGCAGGTCAGCGTCGCGCAGTCGAGAGCGCCGGCGCGGTCACCATTCATGCTTTCGAGGCAATCATCCATATTCATTATGCCGACCATGCCATCACACTGATGGACGGCTTTGGACCCCCAAGCGCTATTCATCCCGCTAGTCGATACGACCAGCAAGGCGAGGAGGACGATAAATGAGCGCGCCCAACGAGACATGTTCGCCAAACTCATAGAGGTTTTAGCAACATAATTCGATTCATGGTCCGATTCAATCCGAGCCATCGGTCTTGCCGCGTCGCCCATTGTCGACCCGAATTTGGCGGCCCGGTGAAATTAAGGGATCATCGCTGAATTTTTAGGCGCGTTCCTGTTGCGCTCCTCGTTTGGCTTGGCCCAAGGGACAATTCGCATGACTGAGAATGAGAATTCGGAAAACGACGCATATCGAAAGGCGTTGCACAAGGCGCAGGTAGAGCTCGTCAAATTCCACAAGCACGTCATCGAAAACGATCGCAAGATATTGGTCATTTTGGAAGGCCGGGACGCGGCCGGCAAAGACGGGACGGCCAAGCGCATTACCGAGCATCTCAGTCCGCGCGAATCGCGAATCGTCGCGCTCGGCAAGCCCTCAGACCAGGATCGAAAAGCCTGGTATTTCCAACGCTATGTGCCGCATTTGCCGACTAGCGGCGAGATCGTGATCTTCAACCGGAGCTGGTACAATCGTGCTGGCGTCGAACGTGTCATGGGCTTCTGCACGAATGAAGAATATGAGCAGTTCGTGCACACCGTGCCGATATATGAGCAATTGCTCGTCCATTGCGGCGTCACGATCATCAAATATTATCTCGACATCAGCCGTGACGAACAGGAAAAGCGCCTCAAGCGCCGACGAGAAGACCCGCTGCGCCAGTGGAAAATTAGCCCGGTCGATGAAAAGGCGCTAAATCACTGGAAGGATTATTCGCAAGCGCGCAACGAGATGCTCCTGAGAACGCACAGCGTGTTCGCC
>CAZCJY010000197.1:425-1042 GCA_964498975.1 uncultured Methylocystis sp. | reverse complement strand
TCTTAATATCATTCGCGATCTCTTATCGCGCTGTGAATACGCCGGTAAAAGCGGCCATGGCGAATTTCCTGATCCCAATCAGGTTTTTCTCTTCGATGAGCTTCTCCTGAAAAAAGGCGTGATTGCGCCCTGAGGACGCGCGAGGACCGAGAGTTCCATGACTGCCGACCAGCCAGTTCCATGTCGTCCCGAGATGCGACTGCGTCGTTTGCCGAACACTCCATAGCCATCCAACGTGACGCGGATCTTTCTTGAGCTGTGGCGGGCCATCTTCCGCCTCCTTTTGATGACCTCCTAAGCCGCCGGCGCTGTCCTTGGCGTCGTGACGGACTGAACTGATCAGACTTTCGATCGCCGACCAGCGACAACGTTTCGCGGTTTGTTGTTGATAAACGCCTTGATGTTCTCGATCGTCGTCTCGACGATGCGCCCGACCGCTTCGCGGGTGTTGAAGGCGCTATGCGGCGTGACGACCACATTTGGCATTCTGAGAAGGACATGATCGGCCACCAGGTTCCGCAGATCATGTTGATTGCAGAAGAATGAGCAAATGAGCTGCGCCTCCTCGCGGATCATCGGCTCGTCGGGCATGACGTCGAGCCCAGCCGCCGCCACCT
>CAZCJY010000197.1:0-415 GCA_964498975.1 uncultured Methylocystis sp. | reverse complement strand
GTTGAAAGAAGCGTAGTGGAAACCGAGTTTTCTGGCCAAGGCTTCGTCTGGCTTGACGTCGCAAGCGACGACATTCATCTCGAAGCCGCGCGCGAGCCGAATGACGTGACGGCCAATCGCGCCGGCGCCGACCACGCCCAAGGTCTTGCCCGCGAGATCGAAGCCTTGGAGGCCCAAGGGCGAGAATTCGCCGTTTCGAGCGCGGTCCATCGCCTCGCGCATTCGGTGGCTGATGGTGAGCAGCAGCGCGAAGACGTGTTCGGCGACCGTATTCTCCCCGTAACTCGGCACATTGGTGACGACAATCCCACGTTCGCCGCAATAGGCGATGTCGATATGATCAAAGCCGGTCGATCGGGTCGCGATCAGTTTGACCGCCGGCAGCTTCTCCAAGACACGGCGATCAAGTTCGGAA
>CAZCJY010000196.1:0-5321 GCA_964498975.1 uncultured Methylocystis sp. | reverse complement strand
GCGGCGCCGTCGAATCGCCCCATTTTCTGCATATTTGGAAGCTCTCCGCTACAGGCGGTATTATATGGGCGACATTGAGAGGTCGATCGCGCGCATTGAGCGCCGGGAGACGGGGCAGGCGGATGATCTTATCGAAATCGAATTTGATTGCGGGAGTCGCGGCGCTGCTCGCGGCTCTGTGCATCGTCGCGCCGGCGCGCGCCACGCCCTCCATCGTCATCGACGTTTCGTCGGGCGCTGTGCTGTCGCAGGATCAGGCGACCGCCTCCTGGTATCCGGCTTCGCTCACCAAGCTGATGACGGTCTATGTCGCGCTCGACGCCGTGCGCCAGGGCCGCATCTCGCTCGAGACGCCGCTGATGATGTCGCCGCGCGCGTGCCGCATGGCGCCCTCCAAGATGGGCTTCAGGCCGGGCTCCGAAGTGACGCTGCATAATGCGCTCGTCATGCTGATGGTGAAGTCGGCGAACGACATCGCCGTCGCCATCGCCGAAGGCGTCTCCGGCTCCGTCGAAGCCTTCGCCGACGACATGAACCGCGCCTCCGCCGCGATCGGCATGACGCAATCGCAATGGGTCAATCCAAACGGCCTCCCCGATACGCGCCAGGTCACCTCGGCGCGGGATCTCGCCATTCTCGGGCGCGCGCTCTATGTGCAGTTCCCCGAACACGCCAATCTGTTCAACATTGGCGCGATGCAGCTCGGCAGACAGATCATTCCGACGCATAATGGCCTGCTCGGCCGCTATCCCGGCGCCGACGGCATGAAGACGGGCTTCACCTGCCCCGCCGGCTTCAATCTCGTCGCTTCGGCGACCCATGGCGGCCGGCGGATCATCGCCGTCGTGCTCGGCGCGCCCAATCCTGTCGCGCGCACCGCGAAGGCGGCGGCGTTGCTCGATCGCAGCTTCCACGCCGGTTCGGCCATTGCTTCGCTCGCATCGCTGCCGAGTTCAGGGCCGACGGCCGCGCCAGACATGCGCGAGTCGGTCTGCCATCATCGCGGCGCCGCCACCGCCGAATTCATGGCCGAGGTCGAGGATATGGCGATTCCGGTCGGCTCGGCGCCGACGGGCATTCCGCTGCTCGACACGCTCGGCGGCGCTCAGCAGCAACAGATCAACGTCAAGGACATCGCGCGCCTGCCGCGTCCGCATTTCGCGCCGGTGCCGGTCTATGTCGGCCGCGCGCCGGGCTATGTCGGGCCGGTGGCGCGGGCGCGCGCGCCGGGTGCGCCCGTCGGCGAGCAGCCGGATCTCACCGCCTATGCGGCCGAACAATCAGCGCCCGGCGACGCCGACGCGTCGCCCATCAGCCACGCGGCGCCGGACGCGGCTTCGCTGCGCAGAGGCGGCAAGCGGGCGGCTCTGGCCAGAGCCGCGCATGCCGCCAAAACAGGCAAGGCCAACAAGACCGCCGCCAAGCCTGAAGCCGTCGCCAAAGCCAAGACGGGAGCCAAAAGCGCATCCAAGCCGGCGGCGGCGAAGGCGGCGACCCGCGCCGCCGCGCCAAAGGCCGCCCCGAAGGTCCGCGCCGCAGCGGAGCAGGGCAAGAACTAACAAGAGCTAAGGCGAGATCGTTCCGATGGAAACGCTTGGCGTTTTCATCGAGAATGCGAATCTCTAAGGGGCAGGCCCCTCGCCTGCTCCAAGCGCGAGTTCAATCCAAGTGAATGATCTGACGCAGGCCGCCGCCCACCGTCCGCCGCGATCGGCGCCGGCGCCGATACCGCTCACCATCGTCACCGGATTCCTCGGCGCCGGCAAGACCACGCTGCTCAATCGTCTGCTGACGGCGCCGGAACTCGCCGACACGCTCGTCCTGATCAATGAATTCGGCGAAATCGGCCTCGACCATCTCTTTATCGAGAAGATCGACGGCGACATGGTGCTGATGAGTTCGGGCTGCGTGTGCTGCACGATCCGCGGCGATCTGGTGAATACGCTCGAAGATCTGCTGCGCCGTCTCGACAATGGCCGCATCAGGCCGTTCAAGCGCGTCGTGCTGGAGACGACCGGCCTCGCCGATCCCGCGCCGATCCTGCACGCGATCATGTATCATCCCTATCTGACGATGCGCTATCGGCTCGACGGCGTCGTCACGCTCATCGACGCGGCAAACGGAGAAGCGACGCTCGACGCCCATGAGGAAGCGGCAAGGCAAGCGGCCGTCGCCGACCGTCTCGTCATCACCAAATCCGATCTTCCCGAAGGCGCCGCGCGGCTCGACGCGCTCAAGGCGCGCCTCGCCCGGCTCAATCCCGGCGCGCGCCAGCTCGACGCCGCCAAGGGCGAAGCGATGCCGGCGGCGCTGCTCAATTGCGGACTCTATGATCCCGCGACCAAGACGCCGCGCGTGAAGGAATGGCTGAACGCCGAAGCGGTCGAAGAAGCGCAAGAAGCGGCGCACGGCCACGATCATCATGGCCATCATCATCACGACGTGAACCGCCATGACGTGAATAGACACGACGCGCATATTCGCGCTTTCTGCTTTTCCGCCGACGCGCCGCTGACGCCCGCTTCCTTCGATATTTTCATCGACCTTCTGCGCCATACGCATGGCCCGCGCATGTTGCGCGTGAAGGGGATCGTCGCGCTCGCCGACGATCCCTCGCGGCCAGTCGCCATTCACGGCGTGCAGCATGTCTTTCATCCGCCGCATCGCCTCGACGCCTGGCCGGATGAAGACAGGCGCACGCGCATCGTCTTTATCGTCAAGGACCTCGATCAGAAATTTGTCGACGGCCTTTATGGCGCGCTGGTCAATGCGCCCGCGCCGGACCGGCCCGACGCGCAGGCGCTCACCGACAATCCGCTGGCGCCGCCGCCGGGCGGCCTTTTGCGATGAGGCGGGGCGTTATAGCCCCCTCCCTGTCCCTCCCCCGCTGCGCGGGAGAGGGGACGCAAGCGATCGGCATTGCGCGTCGGTTAGGGAAAGGGCGTCGTCTGCTCCCTCTCCCGCGTAGCGGGGGAGGGCTGGGGAGGGGGTCGATCGGATGGCGCCGCGCATGACGATCGGCGGATATGGCGCCGCTTCCCTGCACCGCGTGGCCCGCCGCGCCGGCGCGGCGCTTCTCGATCTCGTCTATCCGCCGTCCTGCATCGTCTGCCGCAAGGCGGTCGCCGCGCATGGCGCGATCTGCGCCGACTGCTGGCGCGAGATCGCCTTCATCGAGCGCCCCTATTGCGAGCGGCTGGGAACGCCCTTCGATCAGGACCTCGGACAGCCGGGGCTCATTTCGCTCGAAGCCACCGCCAATCCGCCTGCCTTCGGCCGCGCCCGCGCCGTTGCGCGCTACGACAGCGATAAGGCCCGCCTCCTAGCGCATCGGCTGAAATATTACGACCGGCTGGAGCTCGCCAAGCCGATCGGCCGCTGGATGGCGCGCGCCGGCGCGGAATTGCTCGGCGACGCGGACATTCTCGTCCCGATTCCTCTGCATCGGCTGCGACTTATGGCGCGTCGCTTCAATCAGTCGGCGGCGCTCGCGAAGGTCGTCTCGCGCGAAAGCGCCGTGCCGGTCGATAATTTGGCGCTTGAGCGCGTCAAGCCCACGGCGCCGCAGGTCGGCCTGTCGCGCGCCCAGCGGGCAGCCAATCTTTCCGGGGCCTTCCGCGCCGCGCCGGACCGCGCCTCGTCGATCAAGGGCCGCAATGTCGTGCTGGTGGATGACGTGCTGACGACCGGCGCGACCGCCAATGCGGCGACGCGCGCTCTGCTCAAGGCCGGCGCCGCGCGCGTCGACCTCCTGGTTTTCGCCCGGGCCGTGACAAGCGCGTAGCCTCCGGCGTATAAGCGCGCCATGGCCCCCCGCATCGAAATCTACACCACGCCCACCTGCCCCTATTGCATTGCCGCCAAGCGCCTGCTGACGCAAAAGGGCATCGCCTTCGAGGAAATCTCCGTCGCATGGGACATGTTCGGGCGCCGCCGCATGAGCGAACGAGCCAATGGACGCACGACCGTGCCGCAGATTTTCATCGACGGGCGACACATCGGCGGCTGCGACGATCTTTACGCGCTCGATCGCGACGGCGGACTCGACCCGCTTCTCGCCGGCGGAGCGCCGGCATGATCCACTATTCGCTCATTTGCGACGACGGCCATCGCTTCGAGAGCTGGTTTCGCGACAGCGCGACCTTTGAGAAGCAGGCGGCCAAGGATCTGATCAGCTGTCCATTTTGCCACTCGACGAAGATTGCGCGCGACGTGATGGCGCCCAATATCGCGCGAGGGCGCGACGACGCGCCGCGCAAGCTGCGCGCGAAACTGCGCGAGCTGCACGAAACGGTCGTCGCGAACACGGAAGACGTCGGCGACCGCTTTCCGGAAGAAGCGCGCGCGATGGAGGACGGCGAAACCGAGCGCCGCGCGATCCGCGGCCGCGCCACTTTCGAGGAAGCGAAGGCGCTGCTCGAAGAGGGCATCGAGATTTTGCCGCTTCCGGGATTGCCCAGCGACGGCAATTGACGCGCTGTCGTCAACCTCAACAAATACGCCTGCCGATGTCATTCCCGACGCGCGCAAAGCGCGCGATCGGGAATCCAGAAAAACCAATCATTCACGCCGTTGCTCTGGGTTCCCGGTCGGGCCTTCGGCCTACCGGGAATGACATTGCCAACGACCGCTACTCCTGCGGCAAGTCGAAGCGCTGGCATGTCACCGCGCGCAGGCGGTTGCGCGCGCGTTCCTGATCCGAAGCGCGTTTGGCGAAGGAGCGGATCAGCACGAAGCCGCGCTTGGTCGGCGCCGTGAGCCGCACTTCCTGCGGCGGCGCATCTTCGTCGTCGGCGGCCTCCAGCGCGTCGATCTGGCGCGCATCGGCGACGACAATGTCGATCTTGCCCTTGATCGCCGAGCGGTCGGTCATCGAGTGATAGATGCGGCCGGCGCTTGCATGAAAGGAAAGGCCGAGAAAGTCCTCGCCATCGACTGTCGTCGTGATGCGCAGCGGCCCCTTCGTCAGATCATAGACGCAGACGGCCTCGGCGAAGGAAGGATCTTCGAAAGGCAAGGTTTCGGAGCCCGGCGCCGTCTGCGGCAGGAGCACGAGGCCGCCGACGGGATTGGCGGATTTGGCGTAGGCGGCGAGACGCGCCAGGGCGTCGCGCGGCGCGACGGTCGGCATCAACAGCACGGAGACAATATGCACGATGCCGGCGATCAGCAGCATGGCGATCGCCCAGGGCAAAATATCGAGATAGCGGTCGGGAATCGTCAGGCGCATCCGAGTTTCACGATCTTTGGAAATGTATCGGGATCAGGATGCGCCTCGACGTCGAGCGGCGTGTCGTACAGCCGCAGCAGGACGACGAAGC
>CAZCJY010000195.1:2816-5326 GCA_964498975.1 uncultured Methylocystis sp. | reverse complement strand
GATCACGCTGCATTTGGGCGGAATCGCCCAAATGCAGATAACGTGATCGATTCCTGAAGTTTAGAGCGCGCTTTACGCGAAAAACCGGATTCCACTTTTTCGCAGCGCGCTCTACGCGCGCTCGCCGCTCCCGGCTCCAACCGCGCGGGCCGGATCGCGGAGGATGACGAGCATCGAAGCGATCGTTAGAACGATCTCGTCTTTCTGATTGAACGTCGTCGCCCGTATGGCGACGAAGCCGCGATCGGCGCGCTTGGGCGAAGCGGCGACATGCGTGATCTCGCTTTCGACGCGCAGCCGGTCGCCCGGCCGTACGGGCCGCTTCCATGAGACATGCGCATCGGCGCCGACGACGCCTCCCGCGAATGGCGCGTCCGCCGAGTCGAGCAGCAGCTTGATGGTGAGCGCCGCCGTCTGCCAGCCGCTCGCGACCAGACCATGAAACATGCCCTCTTTGGCGGTCTCTTCGTCAAGGTGAAAGAACTGCGGATCATTGTCTCGGGCGAAGCGGATGATCTCCTGCGCGTCGATCGTCACGCTTTTCGAACGCAAGCGCTGACCGACGTGAAGGTCCTCGAAATAAAGCTTCTTCGTCATGCCTTGGCGGAATCCTCCTTCGCCAGACGCTTGACGCTCGTCACGGGCCCCGCGCCGGCGGCCTCGTTGCGCGCGCGCACGATGTCGAGCGGTTCGCTCGTCACCAACATATGCGTCGCGTTGGCGTGCAGGAGCATTGTCGGGTCGCGCATGATGCCGACATGGCCTTTCCAGAACACGAGGTCGCCGCGTGCCAGCGGCTGGCCCGCCGCGACCGCGGCGCCGAGGGCGGCCTCCTGCATGTCGGTGTCGCGCGGCGCCTCTATCCCCGCCATCAGCAACGACACCTGCACCAGCCCCGAGCAGTCGACGCCCATCACGGACTTGCCGCCCCAAAGATAGGGCGCGCCGATCAGTGTCTCGGCGACGGCGACGAAGTCGGGCGCGCGCGTCTCAAGCGGCGCGAGATGTTTGCGATAGATGAAGCCGAGTTCCCGCGTCACGCTGAACGCCTCGCGCTCCTCGACGATCGCGACCTCGGCGCTAAGCGGCAGCGCGTTCAGCGGCGGCAGCTTGATGTTCGCGCCGGGATAAATGAAGGTTCTCGGCACACAGACACGATGCGTCGGTTTGCTGAGTTCCGTCCAAAGCGTATTGGCGGCGATCCAGCCGACATAGCCGTCGCGCGCGAGTTGCGCCCAGGCCCAGCCTTCTTCTTCGTCATAGACCGTGACGCGTTCGCCATAGAGAACCTGCGTATCGACGGCGGCGTCGGGGCGCGGCTCGCGCCGAAGGTCGACGACGCAGTCCTTCACCTGCATCACGACGCCTTCGACATAGCGATCGGCGGCGACGCGTCCTTTGAGATAGGCGGCCGCGAGTTCGGGTCGGGCGGGGGTCAAGCGCCGGTCGAAGGTTTGGCTCACGTCCGGCCCTTTCCTTGCCCAACGCGGGCTTCGATCAATTCATAAAGAAGGCGCGCGGCTTGTATTTCGCCGCCCTCAGGGCGGCCAGGCTTCGTCGACGGGTTCCAGCAGTAATTGTCGAAATGCGCCCAGCGCGCCGGCTCGGCCACGAAGCGGCGCAGAAACAGCGCTGCTATGATCGATCCCGCGAAAGGGCTGCTCGTCACGCTCGCGACATCCGCGATCTTGCCGTCCAATCCGCTGTCGTAATTATCCCATAAGGGGAGCCGCCAGACGGGATCGTTCACGGCGCGGCCCTGCGCCGCGATTTCGTCCGCGAGCGCATCGTCGCCCGTATAGAAGGGCGGAAGCTCGGGTCCGAGCGCGACACGCGCCGCGCCGGTCAGCGTCGCGAAGTCGAACAGGAGATCTGGCGCGTCTTCGCTCGCGTAGGCGAGCGCATCGGCGAGAATGAGTCTGCCTTCGGCGTCGGTGTTGCCGATTTCGACGGTGAGCCCCTTGCGGCTGCGATAGACGTCGCTCGCGCGGAAGGCTTCCGCCGAAATCGAATTCTCGACGATCGGCAGCAGAACGCGTAGCCGCAGCGGGACCGCGCCGTCGAGCAGCATTGCCGCGAGCGCCAACGTCGTCGCCGCGCCGCCCATGTCCTTCTTCATCAGCAGCATCGCGCTCGACGGCTTGATGTCGAGCCCGCCGGTGTCGAAACAGACGCCTTTGCCGACGAGCGTCACGCGCAAGCCGTCCTCCGGCCCATGCTCGAATTCAACGAGTCTCGGCGCCTGCGCGGCGGCGCGACCGACCGCGTGGATCAGGGGGAAATTTTCGGCGAGCAGCGCATCGCCGACGATGACGCGCGTCTTCGCGTCATGTTTCGCGGCGAGCGCCAAGGCGGCCTCTGCAAGCGCCTCCGGCCCCATGTCATTCGCCGGCGTATTGACGAGGTCGCGGCCCAAGGAGACAGCTGCGGCGATGCGCTCGACGCGCGCGCGGTCAACGCCTTGCGGGGCGCAGAGCCGCGGCTTCTCGTTCTTGGGCGTTTTGTAGCGG
>CAZCJY010000195.1:0-2806 GCA_964498975.1 uncultured Methylocystis sp. | reverse complement strand
AATAGGAGGAGAGCAGAAACGCGAGCGCCGCCTGCGCCGGCGCCGCGACGCCCGCGCCGAGGCGATAAAGCCCCGCAGGCAAAGCGGTCGCGAGCTTGCCGGCGAAAAACGGATCGCGCGCCTTGGCTTCCTTTCCCTCGGCGCCGAAGAAGACGCGCGGCGCGCCATCAACATCCGGCGCGATCAACAACGATCCGGGCTTGGCCTCGAAGCCGGCGACCGACGCCAGACGCCCGATCGCTTCGGGAAGCCGCGCGCGGAGCTCGGCCCAGTCTTCCTTGCCTACGAAGTCGACCGCGATCGCCTCTGGGGACCAGTCTTCGAACTTCATGCCGAATTCGACTCCTGTGGCGTGCGGGCCGCCTTCTTACTGCTCACGTTAAGCAGTCATTAGGGTTAACGCTTTATTGCTTCCCCGGCAGCTTCTTCACACAAACGGAAAAGATTGGCCGTGATCAAGGCGCGAATGTCCGATTCGGGACCGCTTCGTCCCGGTAAAACCCCAAATGCCCTGCGCTTTCGCGCGCATTTCTGCGCGCTCACCGCGGCGGCGCTCATCGGCCTTTCCGGTTGTTCGAAGATGAATGACATCACCGGCTCCATCGGCCGCGCGCCGCAGGCCCTCCCCAAGGAGGAAGGCGCGCTGCGCCAATACGCCGAGGAATGGGGCCGGCGCTACGACAAAAACCCAAAAGATAAGGCGACCGCGTTCGCCTATGCGCGAGCCCTCCATGCGCTCGATCAAAATGCGCAGGCGGTCGCCGTGCTGCAAGGCCTCGCGATCCAGAATCCGGAGGACATGTCGGTGCTTTCCGCCTATGGCAAGGCGCTTGCGGACGCCGGCCGGCTGAAAGAGGCTTCCGAAGCTCTCTCGCACGCCCACACGCCGGAGCGGCCCGACTGGTCTGTGCTGTCGGCGCAGGGCTCGATTGCCGATCAGCTTGGCCAGCACGAGGAGGCTCGCGGCTATTACGAGGCGGCGTTGAAAATCCGCCCCAACGAGCCGACGGTCATGTCCAATCTCGGCCTTTCCCATGCGCTGGCGCGGCAATTGCCGCGCGCCGAGGAAATCCTCACGCGCGCCGCCAATCTGCCCAACGCCGATATGCGCGTGCGCCAGAATCTGGCGCTGGTGCTGGCCCTGCAGGGCAAGTTCAGCCAGGCCGAGGAATGGTCACGGCGGGATCTCTCGCCAATCGACGCCGCCGCCAATGTCGCCTCGATCCGCCAGATGATCTCGGAGTCCAACACTTGGCGCGATGTCCAGACCGGCGGCGCGGCGCGCCCGGCGGCGCCGCAAACGAACGCCGCACTGCCGCGCTGACTCGTGAAAACAGATTAATAATTACGCACTATGTCCAAATAATAGACTACCGGCGCCTGCCGCCCATACAAGCGCGCCTAATGGGCGCCGCCTGGCCAAAACGATCAATTATTACGCAGTTTGGCATGCCAATTGCTGAGACTTCGCTCAATTCGCCGTCGTGGAGGGCAAGTCTGCACAATGAAGATCATCACGGCCGTCATCAAACCGTTCAAGCTCGATGAAGTTCGCGAAGCGATGACCGAACTCGGCGTCCACGGCATGACCACAACGGAAGTCAAAGGCTATGGCCGCCAGAAGGGTCACGCCGAAATCTATCGTGGCGCCGAATATATCGTCTCCTTCCTGCCGAAGGTGAGAATCGACATCGCCCTCGCCGACGAACTCGTCGACCGCGCGATCGAGGCGATCCGGCTCGCCGCCTACACCGGCCAGATCGGCGACGGCAAAATCTTCGTTTCGCCCCTGGAGCGCGCCTTGCGCATCCGCACCGGCGAAATCGATTCCGACGCGCTTTAATCCCTCGACACAGGTTTTCCTCATGCGGAAATTTCTTCCGGCGTTCGTCACGCTGTGCTCGCTTTCTGCACCTGCCCTCGCGCAGGACAGCGCCGGCAAAATCGACGGCGCCGACACCGCCTTCATGATCGCCGCCACCGCGCTGGTGCTGATGATGACGCTGCCGGGTCTTGCGCTTTTCTATAGCGGCATGGTGCGCAAGAAAAATGTGCTCGCCACCATGGCGCAGAGCCTCATCGCTACGGCCGTCGTGTCGCTGCTGTGGATCGGCGTCGCTTACAGCCTCGCCTTCAGCGGCGAGGGCGCTTACATCGGCGACGCTTCGCGCGCGCTGCTCGCGGGCATTGGCGTCGACACGGTGAGTCCGTTCGCCAAGACCATCCCCGAAATTCTTTTCATGATCTATCAGATGACCTTCGCGGTCATCACCTGCGCGCTGGTCGGCGGCTCTGTCGCCGAGCGCATGAAGTTTTCCGCTTTCATGCTGTTTTGCGCGCTGTGGCTCTTTATCGTCTATGTCCCCTCGGCGCATTGGGTGTGGGGCGGCGGCTTCCTTCAGAAGATGGGCCTTCTCGATTTCGCTGGCGGCACGGTGGTGCATATCAACGCGGGCGTCGCCGGCCTTGTCTGCGCGCTTGTGCTCGGAAACCGCGTCGGCTTCGGGCGCGAGAACTTGTCGCCCTTCGATCTGTCGCTCGCCGTCATCGGCACCGGACTATTGTGGGTCGGCTGGTTCGGCTTCAACGGCGGTTCGGCGCTCGGCGCCAATTCGCGCGCGGTCTTCGCGATCGTCGCCACGCATCTCGCGGCTTGCTCCGGCGCTTTGGTGTGGAGCGGGTTGGAGTGGGTCCAGCGCGGCAAGCCGTCGGTGCTTGGCGTCGTTTCGGGCGCGGTCGCTGGCCTCGGCACGATTACGCCGGCCTCGGGCTATATCCTGCCCTGGCATGGCGTCGTCATCGGCGT
>CAZCJY010000194.1:0-5343 GCA_964498975.1 uncultured Methylocystis sp. | reverse complement strand
GCGACAGCGTCGGCTTTACCGCGCGCGGCGGCGCCGTGGTGAATTTCAGCGAATTGCTGAAAGGCGAAGCGGGCGCCGGCTATGGCGAGCGCAACTATGTCGATCCGCGCCTGACGACGCTGCGCGGCCCTGTGATCGACGCCGCGCTGATCTACACGCCTTCCGCGCTGACGACCGTGTCGCTGCGCGCCACGACGACGCTCAGCGAAACGACGCTGGCGGATGCGAGCGGCGTGTTGACGCAATCATATAGCGCGCAATTGTCGCATGATCTGCTGCGCAATCTCAACGTCACCGTGCTCGGCTCCTATTACGTGAACGACTATGAGGGCGCCGACGTGTTCGAACGCGGCTACACGGCCGGCGTGAAACTCGATTATAAGATCACGCGTTCGATTTCCTTGCGCGGCTCGTACATACATGAACGCCTCGATTCCTCCTTCCCCAACGCCGATTACACGTCAAACACCTATCTCATGGGGTTGAGGTTCCAGCTTTGACGCTCCGCGATGGCCGCGCCGCAAGAGAGAGTTCGCGCCGATGTGGATGATGGTTCCCTTCATCCTCAACAGCCTGCTGAATTTCGTCGTCAGTCTGCTCGTGGCGAAATTTCTCGGCCCGGCGGAATACGGCCGCTTCGCTTTGGCGGTGTCGGTGGGCATCGTCGTGCAGACGCTGTTCCTCGACTGGCTGCGCCTTGCTGCGACGCGGTTCTATTCTGAGCGGGCGCGCGTCGAGCGCCCACAAATCCGAGCGACGCTCGACGAAGCTTTTGGCCTCATCGCGGCGCTCGCGACAACGGCGGCGCTCGCGATTTTCGCGCTGCGCATCGATCTCACGCTCAGCCATGAGCTCGCCGCGCTGGCGATCGGCGTCGGCGTCTCCAACGGCCTGTTCGATTTCGCCAGCGCGCTCGTGCGCGCGCGTTTCCACGATCGGGCCTATGGCGTCTTGGTTATCGCCAAGAATCTGCTCGCCTTCGGGCTCACCGTCGGCGGCGCATTGCTGTTCCACTCGGCCAATGTCGCGCTGCTCGGCATGATGGTCTCGGTCGCGGGATCGCTATTCGCGGCGCGAGGAGAATTGCGAGACGAAAACGCTCGGGTCAGGAACGCCCAACGCGCCCTCGTCATGCGCTTTCTCGCCTATGGCCTGCCGATCATCTTCGCCAATTTCCTTTATCAGACCGTGCCGCTCGTCAATCGCATCGCCGTCTCGCAGATCAACGGCTTCGCCGAGGTCGGGCGCATCTCGCTCGCCTTCGAGATCGGCATCCGCATCGTCGGCGCGGTCGGCGCGGCGCTCGATGTGATTCTCTTTCAGATCGCGGTGCGCGCGGAGACGACGGAAGGCGAAGCCGCCGCGCGCGCCCAGATTGCGCGCAATCTCGCCGCCGTCTTTGCCGTCGTGCTGCCGTCGGTCGCGGGCTGCTGGCTCGTGCTGCCGAGTTTTCAGGCGCTGTTCGTGCCGGAGAATTTTCGCGGCGCCTTCGCGCATTACTTCACGCTGATGACGCCGGCTTTGCTCGCCTTCGCGCTGATCAACTATGGCGTGAACACGGCCTTCCAAATCGCCCACAGGCTCTCGCCGCTCGTCATCGCCGCGCTTGTCGCTTGCCTTGCCAATTTTCTTTGCATGATCTTTTTGCCGGCGACCGCCGACGCTTCGAAATTCGCCATAGCGCAATCGATCTCAAGTTGCAGCGGCCTTGTCGCGCTCATTCTCATGCTGTTCATGCTCAAGCCGATGTGGCCGCGCTCGCGCGACATTCTCGCCGCGCTCGCCGCGACTGGGGTCATGGTCGCCGCCGGCCTGCCGTTGCGCGATCTCGCACCGGGCGGCGCCACGCTCGCGGCGCAAATCGTCGCGGGGGTCGCGGTCTATGGCGCGATCGCCTACGCTCTGGATGTCGCGCGGCTGCGCAGCGTCCTCGCGCCTAAAGCCCTTGCGCAGTTACGCCGCTAAAGCTCAAGCACACGGCGCGGATCGGCGCGTCCGCGCAGGAGATCGGCGAACGCGAGCAGATTGCCGCGCAAACGGCCACGCCGGTCGACCCAGGGCTCGGGACGCAGCGACTTCGCAAGATTGGCGAAGAAATTGCCCGCAGCCAGCTTCAACGCGAAGAGCGGCGTCACCGTACCCTTGCGCACTAGATAGAAAGGATTGGCGATCTGCGAATAGCCAAGCCGCACGCCAGACGTGCGGCCGGATTTGACGCCAAGATGCACGCCGGCGAAATGGTTCGTGCGTACGACACGCCCAGCGCGGGCATATTGGGCGGAGAAATCCGTGTCCTCGAGCCAGGCGTAGAGCGGCAGGCTATCGTCGAAGCGCACATGCGGCGCGGCGGAGAGACGATAGGCCATGTTGCAGCCATAGGTTCCGGTCTCGTCTCTTATCCAATATTCTCCCTCGCGCGGCGCGCGATAGCTGGCGATCAGCGCATCGGCTTCGCCGAAAGTGAGTCCTGGCGAAAAGACACCGTCCGCGATGAGATGGCCCGACGCCGCGACGACATCCGAATGGTTAGAAAAAAGACGTTCGACGCCTTCGACGAAATCAGGCGCGGGAAAGTAGTCGTCGTCAATGAAGACGACAATATCGGCGTCGCCGCCGATGAGATCGAGCGCATAATTGCGCTGTGCGCCGGAACCTTTCATCGGCGCAACGACGAAGCGCGCCCACTCGGGCGCCCCGTCAATGTCGGAAGGCTCCGCGCCGACGATGAGCGTCGCATCCGGCGCGTGCGACTGCCGCTCAAGGCGTTTCAGCGCCTCGGCGACAATAGCGGGTCTTCCCGTCGTGGCGATGGCGACGACAATCTTCATCGCGTATTCCAACTGCGCAGCACGCTTTCATAAACATTGCCGACGTTGTCGAGATGCCGATCCAGCGTCAGCGGGTCGCCCCAATAGCGCGCATAGGCCGCCTGCGCCATGCGCCGCGCCACATCGTCGTCGCGCAGACATCCGATCGCCGCCGCCAGCGAATGCGCATCGCCCGATTTGAACCAAAGGCCGGTCTCTTCATGCCGCACCGCCTCGCGGCCAGCGCACAGATCGCTGACGATTACCGGCGTCCCGAGCGCCAGCGCCTCATAAACCGAGAGCGGCTGTCCCTCATACCAGACCGAAGGAAAAATCAATGCGCGCGCCGCGCGCAGCAGACTGCGCACTTCTTGCGGGCTGCGCCAGCCGAGGAACCGCGCCTTCGGAAATTGCTTTTCCAAGGACGCGCGCTCCGGCCCGTCGCCGACGAAGATCGGCGTCGCGCCCGCAAGCGCCGTAGCCTGCGCGAAATAGCGCGGCCCCTTCTCGGGCGACAAGCGGCCGACAAAAAGAAAATCGCCGAGCGGGGCCTCGCCCTTGGGCCCAAGATCGGGAACGTCGATCGGATTGCTGACCTCATAGAAGGTCGTTTCCTTCGGCAGATAGGGCGCGATAACTTCGCGCTGCAGCTTGGAGATGGTGATGACATGCCGCGCGCTGTCATAAAGTCCGCTTCCATATCGCATCAGCGCGTGGCGCCCGACGCGCATCAGCTTGCGTCGATAGCTGCGCGAGTCGCAATCATGCGCGATGCAGCCGATCGACATGGCCTCATAGCCGCAATTGCGCGCCGCGCCGTAATCATAGAAGCCGCCATTCGGACAGGCGAGATAATAGTCGTGCAACGTATGCACGACCGGGAGTCCGGCGCGCCGCAACGCCCAGCCGATCGAGGGCGAAAGCGCCTTCGACCAGCCATGCACATGGACGATAGTGTCGGCGGGGTCGCATGTCGCCAGCAGGACGGCGAGCGCACGCTCGGCCGGCGCGTTCCATAGCCACTGCGCGCCGAAGCGCACGAGCGAAGCCGCGGACATGACGTCCGGCTGATCGAGCAGCGTGACATTGACGCCCGCTTCGATCAGGCTCGGCTCGATCGGTCCGACGGCGGCGAAAAAATCGACTCTGTGACCGCGCCGCGCGAAGCCCTTCGCGCTGTCGATCGCGACTTTCGCCAGTCCGCCGTTGATATGCGCATAGTCGCAGACGATGACGATCCGCATCAGCTTTCCATTCGGCGCACGCGGCCTCGCCTCATTTCGTGGCGATCGCATAGGCGAAGCTCGACACGGCGCGCCATTGGCGCTCGCGCGCGATCTTGGTGAAGGCCGCGTCGATCTGCTTCACGCCGGGGAATTTCCAAAAGTAGCTATAACCCCAAAAGGGAAGCACCACGACATCTGAGAAGCCGGCGCGCTTCAGCATCGGCACGATCTTTTCTTCCTCACTGAAGCAATAGTCGTAATAGGCCGGAAATTTCGGATTGTCGCCCTCCTCCTTGCGGTCGGGAAACACCGTCTCCAACAGCCAGCGCGAGATTTTCTCCGGAATGATGCGATTGAGCACATAGGGCGGCGCATAGAGCGTCGGGAAAAAGCTCAGCGCGACGCCGCCCGGCGCCAGCGCCGCGTTGATATTCTCCCACATGCGCGGAACGTCAGGCAGATGCTCCATCACCATGCGGCAATAAGCCAGATCATAGCGCTCCGCGCCTAAAATCTCCTTCGCGTCTTTGCCGGCGATGTCGCATTGGACGGTTGCATAGCCCTTGGGCGCGAGCGTGAGCTCATGCGCCGAGATGTCATTGAGCGTCACGTCAAAGCCATGGGCGGCGACTTCATCGGGCAGAAACAGCGGATCGCGTCCGCCGCCAATCTCCAAATGCCGCTTAAGTCCCTTTTCGCGCGCGATCGTGATAATCGCGCGCTTGTAATTCTCCCACGCCCAGTTGAAGTCCGGATCATAGCCGAGATCGGCGACGATCGCGCGGACATCCCGGCCGGACGAAACATCCGCGCCGGCGGACGCAGTCTCAAAAATCAGCGATGCGGGCACCGGCGGCGCTTTCTCGATATTCACGGCTCGCCACATTTTAGGGGCCGATGGTTACGCGATCGTGAACCGAAGGCTAGAGCGGCGCGCTTGCGCGGTCTATAAGCATGTCTCAACAAACGAGAGCTGCAAATGAATTTCGGCGCGCAGGAAGAGGTCGTGCGCTTTCTCGCTTCGCTCGACGGCGGCGCGGAGAGGATCGTCACAACGCATATCTCCATCGTCGCGCTGGGCGCGACGCGCGCCTACAAGCTGAAGAAGGCGGTGCGTTTTCCCTATCTCGATTTTTCGACGCCCAAGCTGCGCCTCGCCATGTGCGAACGCGAAGCCGCCCTGAACATGCGCTTCGCGCCCGAGCTCTATTTTGGCGCGCATCGCGTGACGCGCGAAGCCGATGGAAGGCTCACGCTCGATGGCGCGGGCGAAATGGTCGACGCGATCGTGGCGATGCGCGCCAAAATAG
>CAZCJY010000193.1:4100-5367 GCA_964498975.1 uncultured Methylocystis sp. | reverse complement strand
TCCTCGGCCATGATTCGCGGCTTGGCCAGGTCTTCAATAATCTCATCGACAACGCCCGCTCCTTCTCGAAGCCCGGCGGGACCGTGCGCGTGCTGCTTTGGCCCGAGCGCGCCAAAGGGCCCGGCGGCCAACAGCTCGAGGGCTATGAGATCATCGTCGACGACGACGGGCCAGGCATTCCGGAAGGCGCGTTCGAACGCGTGTTCGAACGTTTCTACACCGATCGTCCCGAACAGGGATTCGGTCAAAATTCGGGACTTGGCCTTTCCATCTCGCGTCAGATCATCGAGGCGCATGGCGGTCGTATCCGCGCGCTCAACCGCACCCGCGCGCATCCCCAAGGCACGGACCAGCCGGGCCCGGGTGATACGGTGCTTGGCGCCCGCTTCGTCGTTTGGCTGCCGACGGCGCGATGACGCCGCCTGAAGCGCCCGCCTATATTCACGCCAATGCGCTTGTTCTCGGCGATTTTGGCCTGCTGCTGCGCGGCCCTTCCGGCGCCGGCAAGAGCGCGTTGACGCTGCAGCTCATCGCCGATTGGCAGGCGCGCGGCGACTTCGCCCGCCTCGTCGGAGACGACCGCGTCTCGCTCCAAATGCGCGCGGGAAGGTTGATCGCGCGACCGCATCCGGCGATCCTCGGCCTCATAGAGGCGCGCGGGCTCGGGCTGCTGCGCGTTCCTTATGAGCCGGCCTGCGTGCTGCGCGCTGTCGTCGATCTGCTCGCCCAGGGCAAGCGAAGGGAGCGTCTGCCGCAGGAAAAAGAAACTTCGACTCAATTAGGCGGCGTGACGCTGCCGCGCATGTTCGAAAACGCCGACAGCGCCGGCGCCGTCACGAGAATTACGGCCTACATTCATGACCTTGCGACAAATTGACGGCGCCATGCTGTTTTCGCTTGCCAATTTCGCCGCGTTGCACAAAATGTCGCCCCTGTCGAGAGGAGCGATGACGGCGGGCGCAGCGGCTCCAGACGGACGATATCGGCGCCGTGCGCCCACGCTATGGCGTCCGACGCGTTTTTCGGGCACTGACATCGGCGGTGCGCGAGACGTCTTCATGAGTGGTAGGGTCGAATGATCGGAATGGTCTTGGTGACCCATGGCCACCTTGCCACGGAATTTCGCGCCGCGCTCGAACATGTCGTGGGCCCGCAAAAGCAGATCGAGGCGATCTCGATCGGCCCCGAGGACGACATGGAGCGCCGACGCGCCGAGATCATTGAAGCGATCCGCGAAGCGGACAGCGGCGACGGCGTGGTGCTGCTC
>CAZCJY010000193.1:2030-4090 GCA_964498975.1 uncultured Methylocystis sp. | reverse complement strand
CACCGACATGTTCGGCGGCACGCCTTCCAATCTCGCGATCTCGGTGATGAACGGCGGAAAGGTGGAAGTGCTCGCCGGCGTCAATCTGCCGATGCTGATCAAGCTCGCATCGGTGCGCGACACGCAGCCTTTGGAGCAGGCGGTCCTGCAAGCTCAGGACGCGGGCCGGAAATATGTTTACATCGCCAGCAAAGTGCTCAATGCGAAATGACTGACCTTATGACCGATACGCCGCAACAGGCCGCCGAAGAAGTCGTGTCGCGCGAACTTGCGATCGTCAACAAGAAAGGTCTGCATGCGCGCGCGACCGCCAAATTCGTTCAATGCTGCGAAAAATATGACGCGGTCATCACCGTCGCCAAAGGCGGCGAAACCGTCGGCGGCAGCTCCATCATGGGCATATTGACGCTCGGCGCCGGGCAAGGAACGACGATCACCGTGACGGCCGCCGGGCCGCAGGCCAAGGAGGCGCTCGACGCCCTCGTCGCCCTCGTCGCCAGCCGCTTCGGCGAAGAGGAATAGGCGCGGCCGAACGCGCCATGGGAATGAGCGGCGAAGCCCGCGTCATGCCGACTTTTGGCCCTTGGCGGGCGCTTGCGACGTTGGACCTTGCACCAGAGCGGCGCGCCTTGTAGAGCGCCACGATCCGCCGCCGTCTCGCGCGCCGCGAAAGCGCCCACGCGGAACAATCGCAGGGGGCGGAAGATGCGGCATATCGAGAATTTTCTCGATTTTTCCTGCAGGCGAGCCTAATGTCGGTCCTCTCCATTTATGCGCGCGTGCTCGGGCTGCTGCGGCCGCAGGCGCGGCTTGCGACCATCCTCGTCCTCGCCAATCTGGCGCTCGCCATCGCGGCCTTCGCCGAGCCCCTGCTCTTTGGCCGCATCATCGACCGCATGACCCGCGCGCAGGCGCCCGGCGAAACGCTGGGCTGGGACGATCTGCTGCCGCTCGTCTCCGCCTGGGCCGCCTTCGGCCTCTTCTCCATCGGCGGCGCGATCCTCGTCGGCCTCAACGCCGACCGCCTGGCGCATCGGCGCCGGCTCGCGGTCCTTTCCGATTATTTCGACCATGTGCTGAGCCTGCCGCTCAGCTTTCACACCAATGTCCATTCGGGACGTTTGCTGAAGACGATGCTCGACGGCGCCAACGCCATGTTTAGCCTGTGGCTGTCGTTCTTTCGCGAGAACTGCGCGTCGTTTGTGGCGCTGTTCGTGCTGTTGCCCGCGACGCTCTTCGTCAATTGGCGACTCGGCTCGCTGCTCATCGTTCTCGTCGCGGTCTTTTATTTCGCGACGAGCTTCGTCCTTCGCCGCACGGAAGATTTGCAGGGACAGGTCGAGCGCTATAATTCCTCGCTCGCCGAACACGCCTCCGACACGCTCGGCAACATCCCCGTGGTGCAGAGCTTCACGCGCATCGAAAGCGAGTCGCACGCCTTAAACCGCATCATCGACGACGTGCTCGCGGCGCAGTTGCCTGTTCTCTCCTGGTGGGCCGTCGTCGTCGTCGCCAGCCGCGCCTCGGCGACGCTGACGATTCTCGCGATCTTCCTGCTCGGCGTCTGGCTGCACTTGCGCAATCTCGCCTCGATTGGCGAGATCGTCGCTTTCATGAGCTTCGCGACCATGCTCATCGCCCGGCTCGAGCAGGTCGTTGGTTTCGTCAATGTGCTGTTCCAGCAATCGGCCAAGATCCGCGAATTTTTCGAAGTGTTGGACACGAAGCCGGCTGTCGCCGACCGGCCGGGCGCGCGCGACGCGGAGCGGCTGACGGGCGCGGTGACTTTCGAGCATGTCAGCTTCTCATATGATGGGCGCCGCTTGGCGGTGCGCGACGTGAGCTTCTCGGCGAACCCCGGCGAAACCATCGCGCTCGTGGGATCGACCGGCTCGGGAAAATCCACGACGCTCGGGCTGCTGCATCGCGCTTTCGATCCCGATAGCGGTTCGGTGAAAATCGACGGCGTCGACATCCGCGAATTCACCCTGCTCTCGCTTCGGCGCAACATTGGCGTCGTCTTTCAGGAGCCGATGCTGTTCGCGCGCTCGATCGAGGAA
>CAZCJY010000193.1:0-2020 GCA_964498975.1 uncultured Methylocystis sp. | reverse complement strand
CGAGGAAAATTTGCGCATCGGCAACCCCGACGCCACCGACGAAGAGATCGCGCATGCGCTCGAACTGGCGCAGGCGACGGAATTCGTCTCGCGCCAGAGCGAAGGCCGCGAGACGCGCGTCGGCGAACGCGGCCGCTCGCTCTCGGGCGGCGAGCGCCAGCGTCTCTCCATCGCGCGCGCCTTGTTGAAGAATCCGCCGATCATGGTGTTCGACGAAGCAACCTCGGCGCTCGACGCCACGACGGAACGCCTCATTCAAAAAGCGCTGGAAGCAGCGACGAAGGGCCGCACGACCTTCGTCATCGCGCATCGACTGGCGACGGTGCGCAACGCCGACCGTATTCTCGTCTTCGATCAGGGCGAGATCGTCGAAAGCGGGACATTCGACGAATTGGTGGCCAAGGGCGAGCGTTTCGCCATGCTGGCGGCGGCGCAGTTCATGACCGAGCCTGTTGTCTCGCAGACGCCGCTCGATGGTCTATATGAGGCCTCCGCGCCGCAGACTCGGGCGGGTTGATCAGCCGGCGTCGCGGTCGGACCACACGGCAAGTTCGTTGCCGGCCGGATCCTTGAAGTGAAAGCGCCTTCCGCCGGGAAACGAAAAAATTTCCTTCGTGATTCTTCCACCGGCTTGCAGAATTTTGTCGCGCGTTTCTTCAAGATTGGTCGCGAAGATGACGGCGAGCGGACGTTTCGTCTTATGCGCGGCGTCGGCGCTCAGCCCGCTTGCGATGCCGCTGCTCTTCGTGTCCGCATAGGCCGGGCCCCAGTCCTGGTATGACCAGCCGAAAACATCGCGGAAAAAATCCTTCGTGCGCGCAAGCGCCTCTGGTTCGGAGGGAAACTCGACGAAGTCGATCCGGTTGGCGCGAGGGTCTTTTGTCATTGCGTCCTCTTTCTTGGCGTTGCGTTGCGACTCGCGGCGCGCCAAAGAAAAACGGCCGCGCTGTCGCACGGCCGTCCAACGTATCCGATGCGGCGTCGCGCGCCTTACCGGATCACATAAGGCAGCAGGCCCAGAAAGCGCGCGCGCTTGACCGCCTGCGCCAATTCGCGCTGCTTCTTCGCCGAGACGGCGGTGATGCGCGAAGGAACGATCTTGCCGCGCTCGCTGATGTAGCGCGACAGGAGACGCGTGTCCTTATAGTCGATCTTGGGCGCATTGGCGCCGGAGAACGGGCAGGATTTGCGGCGGCGGAAGAAGGGACGGCGGGGCGCAGTGCTCATTCGACCTCTCCTTCAACCTTGCCTTCTTCGCGACGCGGGCGGCGCTCCGGGCGATCCCCACGGTCGCCTCTGTCCCCGCGATCGCCGCGCGGGCCGCGACGCTCGCCGCCGCGATCGTCATCGTCGCGCTTGCGAAGCTGCGCCGAGGGGCCTTCCTCGAGCGCCTCGACGCGCAGCGTCAGGATGCGGAGAACGTCTTCGTTGATGCTCTGCTGGCGCTCCATCTCGGCGATGGCCGCCGGCGGCGCGTCGATGTTCATGAGGGTGAAATGCGCCTTGCGGTTCTTCTTGATCCGATAGGCGAGCGATTTGACGCCCCAATATTCGGTCTTGCCGACCGAGCCGCCGAGCGAGGCGACGATGGTTTTGAACTGCCCGGTCAGAGCCTCCACCTGCTGGGGAGAAATATCCTGACGGGCGAGATAGACATGCTCGTAAAGAGGCATGGATTTTCGCCTTTCCGTTGTCGCGAGCCGCTCCGGCGCCAAGCCCTTCGAGCCCCTAGGAAAATTCCACGGAAAGGCTCGACAAGGTTAAGTTCGAAGGCGGAGACACGGGAAGACGGGAAAACCCTCGCCCTAAGGCGCTTCCGTTTAGCCCCCGGCCGGGAACGTCGCGAAGGGCGCTTTATACCCGGCTCTGCGCAGGATGCAAGGGCGTCGCCGCGACGGCCGCCGCTGACCGCGGACGCGCCGGGCCTGGCGTTCTTGTCGTCGCCCGTGCGCAAGGCTATGGTCCCGCCGCAGATCGCCCGAGAGGAAGCGGCATGAAACGCAGATTCGCAACGATCTTG
>CAZCJY010000192.1:3528-5373 GCA_964498975.1 uncultured Methylocystis sp. | reverse complement strand
GCCTGAATGCCATTGGCGCCCTCATAGAGCATGCAGATGCGCGCGTCGCGCACGAATTGCTCCATGCCCCATTCGCGAATATAGCCGTGGCCGCCGAAAATCTGCTGGGCCTTCACCGCGTTCTCGAAGCCAACATCCGTCAGCATGCCCTTGAGCACCGGCGTCAGCAGGCTGAGCCGGTCCTCCGCCGCCTGCCGCGTCGCCGGATCGTCGGCGCGATGCACGATGTCGCTGTCGAGCGCGGCGGAAAGCGCAAGGCCGCGCGCCGCTTCGTTGAAGGACTTGATCTCGAGCAGCATGCGCCGCACGTCGGGATGCACGATGATCGGATCGGCCGGTCTGTCCGGGTCTTTCGGCCCGGTCAGGGCGCGCCCCTGCAGGCGCTCCTTGGCGTAGGCCGCCGCGTTCTGATAGGCGACTTCGGAGAGCGCGAGGCCTTGCATCGCGACGCCGAGCCGCGCCTCGTTCATCATCACGAACATGGCGTTCAGGCCGCGATTGGCCTCGCCGACGAGAAAGCCCTGCGCGCCGTCGTAATTCATCACGCAGGTGGCGTTGCCATGAATGCCCATCTTTTCTTCGATTGAGCCGCAGGAGACGTGATTGCGCGGCCCCAGCGTCCCATCGGCGTTTACGAGGAACTTGGGCGCGAGAAAGAGCGAAATGCCCTTCACGCCGGCGGGCGCGCCCTCAATGCGCGCGAGCACGAGATGAATGATGTTTTCGGTCAGATCGTGCTCGCCGGCGGAAATGAATATCTTCTGCCCGGTGATCGAAAAGGAGCCGTCTTCGCGCGGCGTCGCCTTGGTGGTGAGCAGGCCCAGATCCGTTCCGCATTGCGGCTCGGTCAGATTCATCGTGCCGGACCAGCGGCCGTCCGCCATCTTCGGCGCATAGAGCTTCTTTTGGTCCTCGCTGCCGTGGCGCAGCAAGGCCGCGAGCGCGCCTTGAGTCAGGCCCGGATACATGGCGAAGGCCATATTGGCGGAGGAGGCGAATTCATTCATCGCCATGGCGAGCGTGTACGGAAGGCCCTGGCCGCCATATTCCTCGGACACGGCGAGGCTGACCCAGCCGCCGTCCACAAAAGCGTCATATGCCTGTTTGAAGCCGGACGGGGCGGAAACGGAGCCGTCGTCGCGACGCGTGCAGCCTTCAACGTCGCCGGATTGATTGAGCGGGGCGAGAACCTCTTCGCAGAGCTTGCCGCCCTCCAGAAGGATTTGGGCCATCACGTCAGGCGTCACGTCGGCGAAGCCAGGCAAATTGCCGAAACGCTGGAAATTCAAAACGTCGTTTAAGAGGAACAAGGTGTCGTCTACAGGCGCCTTATAGCTCGGCATCCACGCCTCCTTGCAGTCCGGCGCCCTCTGCCGCGCCTTCGCCGCGATTCGCCGGGGCTGCGTCATAGGTAGAGAGACGGCTCGACGCGCGCAAGCGAGCCTGGCGTCGCAGGACTGCGAGGAGAATCGCGCCGCAGTCACATCTTGTCGCCGCGCCGGCGATACAATGCGCGTGGGCTGAGTAGCGATTCGCGTTTCGTCATTCCCGCCGCGGGCGCCGCCAAGCGCCAATCGTGAACGGGAATGCAATTCAAGGGGCTGGTCTTAACGGCTTATTTACCTTGATTGACGGAAAGTCACGGCCGTCGGCGCCTGTCGCCGGCCGTATTGCGCGATTCGCGCGCCCGCGTCGGTTCCCCTTCGTCTTCGTTCCCTTTTCCACGGGTCGGACCCGCCGGATAGCCACATGACCAAGGCGCATTCCCGTCATCAGCGGGGTTTGGATTTCGAAACGCGCGAAGCGGCGCGCGCGGCGGCGCGGCGCTCGGGAAAAAGTCTCGGA
>CAZCJY010000192.1:562-3518 GCA_964498975.1 uncultured Methylocystis sp. | reverse complement strand
GTTCTTCTTCGTCCGCGTGATCGTCATCCGGCTGAATGCCGGCGATCTGGATGACGATCACGCGGACGAAGAAGAACGGATAGAAGCCGCCGCGCGGCGACTCGCTCGAAGCCGCCAGACGCGCGGGGGCGAACGTCGCCGCTGGCGCGACGAAGCGCAGGTGCGCGATCAGGCGCCAAGGCGCGGCCAACGAGACTGGAGCGCGCCCGAAGCCGAGCATGAGGGACAAGACGAGCGAGAAGAAGAAGCCGTCAAAAGCGTCATCGTCGCGCTCGCCGAGAGGCTCGGGCGCATCGAAAGTCAGCTGAACGAGCAACCGGCGGCAAATGCGCGGCCGATCCGCAGCGCGCTGGCGCGGCTGGAATCGCGGCTCGAACGTTTGTCCAGCGAAGACCGCACCGCCGATTTCGAACATGCGTTGAACGGCCTCGACCAGCGGCTCGCCGGCATTGCGCGGCGTCTCGACGAGGACGCGCGCGAACGCGTCGCGAAGGCCGCGCAGCCGCCCTCCGCCGCTTCGGCGGGCATGAGCGGAGTTAGCTCCCCCGCGCTCGAACAGGGCCTGCGCCGGGGCGCGTCGTCGCCGCGCCGTCCGCTCGGCGACGCCATCGCCCAGATCACCCAGCGCCAGCGCGCGCTCGACGACGCCTATCCGGCGCCCGAGGCCGCCGCGGCGCCGCGCTTCGACGCGCTTGAGCAATCGATCGATTCGATTTCGCGGCGCCTGGACGGCGTGCGCCAGGACGCGACCGAGCGCGCCGACCAGCAGCTTGTCGTGATGCGGCAGGTCGAAGCCCTTCGTCGCGATGTCCAGGACATGGCGCAAGCGATCGACGACCTGGCGCCGCGCGCTTCCGTCGCCGCAATCGAAACGGCGCTACAGGACCTTTGCCATCGCATCGAGTCGCAGCGCGTGCGCGGCGTCGCCGACGACGCGCTCGCGCCGGCCGAAAGAATCGTCGGCGAGTTGCGCGCGGTCATAAAGGATCTCGATCCGAGCCCGATCGTGCGCAATCTCCACGCCGACGTCGAAACCATCGGCCTTCGGCTCGACAGACTGCAAGCGCCCCAATCCTTCGAAGCCTCGGCCGTGCGCGATCTCGCCCGCCAGACGCATGACATCAAGCAGCAGCTGACGGCGCTCGTGGCGCGGCCGCTGCCGCTCGAAAAAATCGAGACGCGGCTCCTAGACCTCACGCAGCGCGTCGACGCCTTGACGCTCGCTTCCGGCGCGTCGAAGACGGATTTGAGCGAAATGGTCAAGGCCATCCGCTCCATCGTTTTGGCCGAGACGGGCAGGGGCCTCGAGACCTTCAACAATCGTCTGGAGCAAGTCGCGCGCAAGCTCGATGACGTCGTCGCCCAGTCCGGCGCCGGGCGCTTCGACGAGCTGGGCGAGCGCATCGACGAACTCGGCAAGCGCATCGATCGCGGCGTCGCGAGCGCGGCGCCGCTCGAGCAGCTTGTCGCCAAGCTCGCAAAGAAGATCGATTCCGCGCTGGACGGCAAGGGACATGCGCAGGAGTTTGAGGCGATCGGACGCAAGATCGACCGCCTCGAAACCCGCTTCGCCGACCGCGCGCCGGCGGAGCCGATCGCCGACCGCCAATTCGCCGATCTCGCGCAGCGGATCGACCTGCTTCACAAGACGCTCGCCGCGCGCATCGAGAGCGGCGCCGAAGTGACTGAAACCGCCGAATTGCGCTCCATCGAAGAGCTGGTGCGCGGGCTCGACAAGAAGATCGAGGCGGCGCTCGGCGCCGATGCGCGGCTGCCCGATCTGCAGGCGCTGGAGCGTCAGCTCGCGCAACTATCCTACAAGATCGACCGGCTTGACGATCCGTCGCCAAGCTCTCGGTTCGGCGCCTTACTGTCGCGATCCGATCAAATTACGCAGCTCGACGATATATCCGAGCGGCTCGAGCGCATGCAGGCCGCGCTCGCGCAACGCGTCGAGGAAGGCGTGCGCGCCGATGCGCGGCAGAGCGATCTCGCGGCGCTCGTTGAGAAGCTCGCCGCCCGCATGAACCAGGCGATCGATCCGGCGGCCGACGCCGGCGCGCTGAAATCGCTCGAAAGCCAGATCGGCGCCCTGTCGCAGCGTCTCGACCGCGACGACTTTGGCGGGGGCGCGCTCGCCGGCATCGAGTCGAAGATCAACGATCTCGTCTCGCGCATCGAAGAAACGCACACCGACGCCACGGAAGCGGCTGAGGCCGCCGTCCGGCGCGCGACGCAGGAAATCTTGCGCGAAGCCGCTGGGGTTGACGCCGTTGCGCTGCGCGAGACAGTCGAACGCGAATTATCCGACATCCGCAGGACGCAGGACGAGAGCGGCCAGCGCACGCATGAGACCTTGATCGCGGTGCATGAGACCTTGGAGCGCGTCGTCGACCGGCTCGCCATGTTCGAGGACGAGCTGAGCGAAATCCGCGTTGCGCCGCCGGTCGCGCCGTCCCGCGGCCGCGACGATCTTCCGCTTTCGTCGCGCGCGTCTGGCGCGCTTGATGCGCCGGCGTGGCCATCCGGCGAGGAAGCGAAAAACGACGATCTGATCGACTTCCTTTTGCCGCCGGGCGGCGGCGCGCCAACCCGGCGCGAGCCGTCGATCTCCGGACCCGGATCGGATGGGGACGTGGAGGGCGGCCGCCGGCCGTCGGTGCAGTCCGACTTCATCGCCGCCGCGCGCCGCGCCGCGCAGCAGGCCGCGATCGACGCCGACGCCGCGCAAGTCCAACATGCGCGCCGCGCTGGCCCGCGCCCAGCAAAGCCCACCGCCGCGCCGGGTGAGAGCGCCGTCGCCAAGATCGGCGCCGCCGTTCAGGAGCGCAAGCGTCCGCTCCTTCTGGGCCTTGGCGCGCTCATACTGCTCATCGGCGCCTATCAGGTCGTCCGCGTCGGCATGGAAGGCGGCGCGCCGATCGCGCCCGTCGCTCATCGGCAGCCAGCGTGGGCG
>CAZCJY010000192.1:0-552 GCA_964498975.1 uncultured Methylocystis sp. | reverse complement strand
GCCACGGAAAAATCCCCCGTGGCCGCGGAGGCTGTGCCAGCCGTCAAGGAGCCGGGGGCGCCCCCGCCGCCCCGTATGATCATGCCGCCCTCCTCGGGATCCGACGCGCGCGGCGCGGGCCAGCCGAGCTTCGGCGCGCCGCTTCAGACCGCGCCCGCCGCCAAGCCAGCCGAGCGCGCCGCAAACGCGGCGGCGCCCGTCGATCCGACGCCGACCGGCGCCATCGGCGCTGCGCCGCTGACCTCCGGCGACGCGCTCGCCGCAATCAAGAGCCTTGCGACGCAAGGGGATGCGAGCGCGCAATATGAAATGGGCGCGCGTCTCGCCGAAGGGCGCGGCGTCATCCGCGACCCCAAGGCGGCGGCGCAATGGTTCGAAAAAGCGGCGGAGCAGGGACTGGCGCCGGCGCAATATCGCATTGGCTCGATGTATGAGAAAGGCATAGGCGTCGATCGTGATTACGCCCGCGCGCGCAAATGGTACCGGCTCTCGGCCGAAGCCGGAAACGCCCGCGCGATGCATAATCTCGCCGTGCTGCTCGCAGAGGGGGGC
>CAZCJY010000191.1:0-5481 GCA_964498975.1 uncultured Methylocystis sp. | reverse complement strand
TCGCTGACCATGCTCCTTACGAGCATTCTGATGTTCATCGCGATGCGCGAAGTATGGCGCTGGAGCCTGGCCGTGAGCCTTGTCATGGCTGGTCTTTTCATCCTCGTCGACGGTTCCTTCGTCGCCGCCAACATGGTGAAGTTCTTCGAAGGCGGATGGATTCCGCTTGCGGCCGCCGCCGTCTTGTATTTCCTGATGAGCTGCTGGGCGGAAGGCTATGCGGACATGCGCGCCGCGCTGGAGCGCGACACTCTCCCCATACCGAGTTTCATTGCGCAATTCCATGGCAAGCCGCGCGTAAAAGGCACGGCGGTTTATATGTCCAGTCGCAGCGACGTCGTTCCTGTTCCGCTCTTGCACAATCTCAAGCATAATAAGGTTCTGCATGAACGCATCGTGCTTCTGCACGTCGAGACCGAGCAAATACCGCGCGTTGATCGTTCCCAGCGCGTCGAGTCAACGACGCTCGAAGACGACTTTTACGCGATAACCGTCCACTATGGTTTTATGGAGCAACCCGACATCCCGCGCGCGCTGCTTCTCGAGTCTCTTTCCGTCCCGTTTCACTTCAACATGATGGAAACGTCGTTCTTTGTCGGCCGGCTGACGATCGTGCCGGCTGGCCTTTCGAAATGGCGGAGGTTTAAGCTGCGAATCTATCAGTTCCTGCACCGCAACGCGCTTCCAGCGACGGAATTCTTTCAAATCCCGCCAGGCCGCGTCGTCGAACTTGGGGGCCAAGTCGAGATATGACGGCCTTCATTCGCCGCGCTGGAAATGATCGTAGACGAGGCGCGCCGTCGCCTTGTTGACGCTAGAAGCCTTCTCGGATCGTTCGACGTTCACTTCGAGCGTGAGGCATTTCGCGCCGCCGCCGGCTTTCAGAAATTCCGAAAGAGGCGTGACGACGGCCGTGAAGCCCGCCGCCCTCAACCGCGCCCGAAGGGCGGGGGAGCAATCATTCATGAAAACGCGCCTATCGATCTCGACGGCGTTGCAGGCGAAGGCGCGCGCGTCCTCCTCGCCGACCGCGATCAGCTTTTCCCTCGGGACGAGCGCTTCGATCCTCTCCCGCGACGCCTGGTCGAAGGCTTGCGGATAATACATCAGCCAGCCCTCCGAGAGCGGGCAGAAGCAGGTGTCGAGATGGTAGAAACGGGGATCGACGAGTCTTAAACCCACCGCCTCCCGATCAAAGATTTTTTCAAGAAGCGCTGGCGCGTCCTCGCTGGAGCGCCAACCATGGCCGCACCAGATCAAGCGCTGCGCGCGATCAGGCAGAGCGTCGCCCGCGCCCTCGAAAGCCACGTCCTGCGGCCAGGGCGCGATGGAATAGCCATGAAGCTCGAACCATTCGCGAAAAAAGCGCTCTTCGAAGCGTCTTTCCTTCGCGTGGAAACGGCTGACGACGACCGCGCCGTCGATGGCGAGTCCGGCGTTCGCCGTAAACACCATGTCTGGAAGGCCGGGCGCGGGCGCGACGTAGGCGAGATGAGCGATCTCCGCAAGGCGCTCACGCAGATTGGCCCATTGGGCGCGCGCCTGCGGCAGGGCGGCGCGGCCGATCTGGTTTTCCATCCACGGATTGATAACGTAATCGACGCCGAAATGGTCAGGCGCGCACATGAGGATGCGGCGCTGCGCCGAACTCGCGGCGGGCAGGAGCGCGGCCGCCCCTTTTTCGTCAAGCGGGCGAAAGGGCGCGTCCAGAATCTCGCGTTCGAGAGAGAGCTTCATCGACGTCTCCGCTTCGGTCAATTGGCGAGGTCGGCGGGCGCGCGGCGACGCTCATCGCGGCGCGTTTGCGTTTCGAAGGGGCGCAACAGACCGAAGAGGTCTTTGGGATTTTCGGGCTCCGCGATCAGGTCGATCTTGCGTCCGATTCCGGTTTCATGCGCGAGATCGCGCAAGAGCCGCAGCACGGAGAAATCCTCGATCGCGAAACCCACGCTGTCGAAGATCGTGATGGCGTCCGGCGAGGCGCGGCCGGGCCGGCGGCCGGCGACGACATCGTGCAGTTCCGTTACCGGATGGTCGGCGTCGAGCTGCTGAATATCGCCCTCGGTCCGGGTCTGCGGCGCATATTCGACATAAATGTCCGAACGCAGGAGAAGGGCGCGCGCAAGCTCCGTCTTGCCGGGGCAGTCGCCGCCTACGGCGTTGATATGCGTTCCCGGCTCGATCATATCCTCGGTCAGGATCGTCGCGAATTTCTTGTCGGCCGTGATCGTGGTGACGATGTCCGCGCCCTGCACGGCGCTCCGCGCGTCGCCGCAGCGGACGATCGAAAGATCGAAACCAGCCATGTTGCGTTCGAGCTTGTCCACGGCTTCCACGTCAGTGTCGAAGACGCGCAGCCGATCGATCCCGAGGATCGTGTTGAAGGCGCTCGCTTGGAATTCGGATTGCGCGCCAAGACCGATCAGCGCCATGGTCCGGCTATCGGGCCGCGCGAGATGGCGCGCCGCAACAACGGAGGTCGCCGCCGTTCGCAGCGCCGTGGCGAGAGTCATGTCGGCGAGGAGGAGCGGATAGCCGGTTGCGACATCGGCGAGCGCCCCGAAGGCGACCACGGTTTGCAGGCCGAGGCGCGCATTGCCGGGATGGCCGTTGACATATTTGAAGGCGAAGGAGTCGCAATCGCTCGTCGGCATCAGTTCGATGACGCCGACCGGCGAGTGGCTCGCGAAGCGCGGCGACTTGCAGAAAACCTCCCAGCGCTCGAAGTCCTGTCGCAGATAGTCGGCTAGGCGCAGCCAGAATTGGCCGAGGCCAAAGCGGCCCACGATCCGGGCGACGTCCGTCGCGTTCAGAAAGGTCGTCATGTCCTTCGTCCCTGGCTTCTCCGGGGGAAGCTAGGGGGAAGCGGCGCTAACCGATATGGCGATCTTTTATCGATAACGATAGAAATTTGCGCAAATCGACATATCTGATGATCACATCGCTAGTTCTTGAATTAACGCATTTTCCAGCCGAACCGGCTTCCACTTCGGCGGAAAATGCTCTTGAGGCTCGATATGGACGATCTCGATCATCGGTTGATCGCGGCGCTTCGGACCGACGGGCGCGCCTCCCTCTCCAAGCTCGCGCAGATGCTCGGCGTGTCGCGCGGCACCGTGCAAAATCGCCTCGACCGGCTGATCGAGGCGGGCGTAATCCTCGGCTTTACCGTGCGCCTCAAGAGCGCGCCCGAGACCGACCGCATTCGCGCGATCATGATGGTCGAAGTTTCCGGGAAGAATACGAAGCGCGTCGCCCAGGCGCTTCGCGGCCTGCCTGAGGTTTATGCGCTCTACAGCACCAATGGCGCATTTGATCTTATCGCCGAAATCGAATGCACGAATCTCGCCGAATTCGACCGGCTGCTTTCGGACGTGAGAACGATCGAGGGGATCGAGCGAAGCGAGACGAGCCTGCTGCTCGCGTCCGCCTGAGTCGTCCTATCCTGCGACGGCGCTATTCGCCGCGCTGGAAATGATCATAGACGAGCCGCGCGGTGGCCTTGTTGACGCCTGCGACATTTTCGAGATCGGAAAGCGCGGCGCGCGCCACGGCCTTGGCCGAACCGAAGGCCAAGAGCAGCGCGCGCTTACGCGAAGGACCGACGCCGGCGATTTCGTCGAGCGGATTTTTGGTGAATTCCTTTTTGCGCCGCGCGCGATGCGTTCCAATCGCGAAGCGATGCGCTTCGTCGCGCAGCCGCTGCACGAAATACAGCGCGGGATCATGCGGCGGCAGGCGGAAGGGTTCGCGCTCCTCGATAAAGAAAGTCTCGCGGCCGGCGTTGCGGTCGGCGCCCTTGGCGATGGACGCCACCGCCACGCCCTCGACGCCGAGGCTGTGCAGAACATCGCGCGCGACTTCAAACTGGCCGCGCCCGCCGTCGATCAAAATAAGATCGGGCTTGGACGGGAACGCGTCCGCGTCCTGTTCCTTTTCCGGCTCCTTGGCGAGACGCGCGAATCGACGCGTCAGCACTTCGCGCATCATGGCGAAGTCATCGCCCGGCGCGATCTCCGAACTCTTGATGTTGAAGGTGCGATAATGCGCCTTCATGAATCCGGCCGGACCCGCGACGATCATCGCGCCAATGGCCTGCGCGCCGCCGATGTGGGAATTGTCATAGACCTCGATGCGGCGCGGCGTGGCGGGCAGGCCAAAGACGGCGCCCAGCGCCGCAAGCAACCGCTGCTGGCTCGCGTCTTCGGCGAGCTTACGTCCCAATGCCTGTCGCGCGTTGCTGAGCGCATGTTCGACAAGCTCGCGTTTTTCGCCCCGTTGCGGCGCGAGCACTTCGACGCGGCGGCCCAAGCGCGCGGTCAGGGCCTCCTCAAGGAGCGAACTGTCCTCGATCGAATGTGAGAGAAACACGCAGCGCGCCGAAGGATGCTCCTGATAGAATTGCGCCAGAAGGGCGTCGAGCACTTCCTCTTCCGACAGGCTCGCGTCGGCGCGTGGAAAGTAAGAACGGTTGCCCCAGTTCTGATAGGCGCGAAAGAAGAAGGCCTCGACGCAAAAACGTCCGGCGTCCTTGGCGATGGCGAAGACATCCGCCTCCTCGACGCTGCGCGGATTGATCCCCTGCGCGCCCTGTATCGCCGAGAGCGCCGAGATGCGGTCGCGCAGCCGTGCGGCGCGCTCGAATTCCAGTCTTTCCGCCGCCTCCGTCATTTCGCGCGCCAGTTGTTCGCGCACGCTGCGGCTTTTTCCAGAGAGAAAGTCGCGCGCCTCGCGCACGAGCTCCGCGTAATCATCGATCGAGATTTCGCCGGTGCAAGGCCCCGAGCAACGCTTGATCTGATAGAGCAGGCAGGGCCGGGTGCGATTGTCATAGAAACTCTGCGTGCAGGAGCGCAGCAGAAAAGCGCGCTCCAGCGCGTTGAGCGCGCGATTGACCGCCCAGACGCTGGCGAAGGGTCCGAAGTAATCACCCTTGCGCCCGCGCGCGCCGCGGTGTTTCAGAATCTGCGGCGCTTCATGGTCCATGGCGATGAGGATATAGGGGAAGGACTTGTCGTCGCGCATCAGCACGTTGAAGCGCGGCTTCAATTGCTTGATGAGATTGGCCTCGAGCAGCAGCGCGTCGGTCTCGGTCTCCACCGAGATGAACATCATCGTCGCCGTCGCCGAAATCATGCGCGCGATGCGGTTGACGTGGCCGGCGAGACGCGTGTAGCTTGCGACGCGCTTGCGCACATTCTTCGCCTTGCCGACGTAAAGCACCTCGCCGTTTTCGGCGATCATGCGATAGACGCCTGGGCCGTTGGGCGCGTGCTTCCAATGCTTCTTGATGATCTCGACGCCGCGCTTGACGCTCTCGGGCGTCTGCGGCGCTTCATTTTCCGCGCAGGGCTCGTCCGCGACCTCCGTCGCGGCGTCGGCCATGTCGAAGGCGTCGTCTTCCTCGGGCGGGAGGTCGCGCGGATTTGCGAGACGCGGGGAGGCCGCGACGAAGGCGACTCTTTCAATCGCCGCGACCGG
>CAZCJY010000190.1:0-5492 GCA_964498975.1 uncultured Methylocystis sp. | reverse complement strand
GGATTTCTCGCCAAAATAAAATCCGGTGACCGCTCCGACCAATCCGACGAGCGGGGTGAGCAGCAGTTCCACGATCGATTTCAGGGATTTCAGCTCAGTGGTGTCCGCGTCGCAGTACTCGCTATAGGCGCAGTAAATCTGCGTGGCCAGACCCGCCAGTAACACCAGCGCTATAAAGACGACGAAGGTTCCAACGAGACACAAGGCAATCTTGGCTCGAACGCTCTCCTGGGCCTTCACCTTGTCGAATTTCTCTTCCTTGACCTGTGGCGCCCCGCCGGTTCCTGTGTCCGGACGCCCCACAGTCGTCAAATCCTTGACGCTATTGTCGTCGGATTCGCCGTTCGCCATATGGAAAACCGCCTGATGTAAAAATCGCCGCCTTAAAATGAATCGTCTCGCTGACCCCTGGTTCAGGAGGCGCCGGATTGTCTGATGACGCGCTTGATCGTTCCGCCGGGCCGCTCCTCGATGAGTACGCTGCCGCCGGCAGCTTCCTTCTCGTCGAGATATTTCTCGGTTGTGAGCGCCTGCTGCAGGACAGTATTGGCGGAAACGCCGCGCTTATTGGCGAGTTCAACCAGCGCATTATAAAGTGATTCCGGCAATTCGCCCTTGATCGGAACAGTTTTCTCGGCCATCGCCCTTTTCCTGTCGGAGCGAGCCTTTCGCTCGCGAAAAAGATAGGCCCTCGGCGCCGCTCTGAAAAGGGCCAAGCCCCTAAATTCTGGCCTATCGCTTCTGGATCGAGCCGAGATAGGCGAGCAGCGCTTCGATCTGCGCCGCGTTCAAACGAAACTGCGGCATCTCCACGCCCTCATGGCCGACGACGATGCCCTCGCCCAGCGCCTCTTCGAGATTGTGCAGCGGATATTTTCTCGAAAGATATCGAAAGGGCGGCGATTTCGGATTGGCGCTTTCGCCGCGCGCGCCGACCGCATGGCAGCGCCCGCAATTTTTCTCGGCGATCGCCCGCCCGCGCTTCAATAATTGCGCGTCGGCGGACGCGCCTTGCGCACCGCCGGACGAGGCGGCGAACATTGCGCAAAGGGCTAGCGCGACGAGGGCGAATCGATGCATCGGCGAAGTCTAGACGCGGCTCGGCGCGCTGTCACCGCGCCTCACTTGCGCACGACGAGCACCGAGCATTTCGCGTGGCGCACGATCGTCTTGGCGTTGGAGCCCAGGAGATAGGTCGCCATGGTCGGGCGATGCGAGCCGACGACGATGAGATCCGCGTCCCATTCCTCGGCCTCCGCGAGCACTTCCGGATAGACGGCGCCAAAACGCACGACCGTGGAAACGCGCTCCTGCGGATAAGCGATTTTCGCGCGCAGCGCCGCGAGGTCCTTTTCGGTCGCCTCGCGCATCTCGTCGTCGAAATTCGGCGGTATGTAGTCGATGAAGGCCACCGGCACGAGCGGCTGGACGTTGATCAGCCGAAGCTCCGCGCCCTGCTCGACCTTCGCCAGCGCCACCGCGGCGTCGAGCGCGAGCTCAGTCACTTCCGCCTCGCTTACGTCCACCGCCACGAGAATTTTCTTATACATGCCCGCCTCCTCACGCGCGCGGCGAAGCCGCCGTCCCGCCCTTTCATATCGCGCCTAATCCATTCGGCCACAAGCGCCGCCCCCGGCGGCGAAATATCGCGTCTTCCTCACTCAAACGACGGCTCCGCCGGCTCGGCGACAGAAACGTCGCGCTCCCAACCTTCGTTTTCGAGCACAAGCCGCTGAATGGCGACCGCCGAACCATTCGCATCGAGCTCCGGCAGCGCTTCGAAGGAGGATGGCCAACAGCGGCGGATGACATAGGCGATCGCGACTTGGCCCGCTTCGTTGAGAAGCTCTAAGGTCACGTCCTTTCGGAAGTCCTTCAGCGACGCCTCGGCGCCGCCCACGCCGTCTTGGCTCCAGACCTTATTGGCCCAGCGTTCGAATTCGAGATCATGGGAGACGCCGCGTTCGACGATGATCGGCTCGTATCGGGTGACGCCCGGCAATTTGCGCAAAAGCGACGGACTCGCGCCCTCGCGATATTCGACGACTTCCGTCGTGCGGAGCAAAGGCCCAACCCGCGAGACTCCGGCGATGTAACGCCCGTCCCACTTCAAACGAAACTTGAAGTTCTTACAAGGGTCGATGCGATGCGGATTGACCGTGAATTGAGACATTGGAAATCTCCTAAAAACATTCGCGCGCGCCGCTCCAAACGCCCTCTTCAACTGACTGCGCCATAGTAGCGCGCAAAAACTAATAGACCTTGGCGCCCCCCGGGGATCATGCGTCCCGCAACGCGCGCGCGCCGTGAAATCTCTTGCGAAAAGCAAGAGACCGGACGGACGTCAAAAAGACCATTCATAAAGCGTAGGATGATTCATGGCCGCCGCAGCGCCTTTGGCGTCTGGCTCGCGCGTTCGAACCAACACGGGGCCATAGGAAAGCGTCGCGCGAGCCGCCGATCAGCCAGAACCCCTCCGCCGCGACTCTCGATCAATAATATTGGCGTTAATTATTCCACCGCTTCGGCGCCGACGAAATTCCAGGAGGCCGTATCGACGATTTTGTTTTCCGAGCAATTATTGCTCAGCTTGGCGCATGTTCCCTCGACCGCGGTTACGATCCAGACGTCGCTCTCTTCGTCCCACGCGCCTTCCGAATTGACGAGAGTCGTGACTTTGTAAGCTTTCCCGGTCTCAAGCATCTTGCTGTCCTTTGCTGAACGATCGCGCTTTGGGCGACGAAACTGCATCGGCTCAACCAAACGACTCGGAATGATAGCCACGAAAAGGGCAAATTTAGGGACATTCCAAACTGAGATCAGAATGAAGCCGTCCTTGCGTCCACGAGGGATCGGTCCGGCGACGACAGCGCCGCAAATCAGCTCATTCCCGCTCGCTTTCTGCGATTTTATGCGTGTTTGTAACCGCAACGCATATGCAGAGGGACGCGGAGTGGAAGAATGGGAGGGTTTGCGTTCCACGCATCCTCCAACTCCTTATCCACGAGAGATAGAGGATCGCTCTTGTGACGCAGCTTGTATTTCTTGACCGCGGACCAGGTGGTTAGAAACTTGATCAAATCACCTTTGGACATTGCGATCGGCGCGTGGAAAAGAGGGCTTTCCAATTCTACAAAAGGAAACGGCAGGGTTTTATACTGACAGAAATAGAAACCAGCGTTATCTCCCCAATAAGAGCCAAGAATATCGTCCTTTAGCTTGCGCAAAATTAAATCGATAGGCTCGATATTTGTCCAAGGCCAGTCATAGGTCCAAGCTGCGATAACGCCATCCGGCCGCAATGCTTGCGAAGCGATCTCATAAAACTTCGGCAGGTCGAACCAGTGGATCGAACAGGCGCAAGTGATGAGATCAACCTGCCCCCTCAAGCCCAAATCGGTTTCCGCCAGAGCAAGCCGGTATTCTATGTTTGGCTGTTTGGGAGCCATCTCGAGCTGGCGACGATCCTGATCGGTGGCGAGCACCCTCTTAAAATGATTCGCAAGGCCCAGAGCCGCTTGTCCGCTGCCCGCTCCACAGTCCCAGGCGAATTGTTTCGTGTTGGCGAGACGGGCCAGCCAAATGAAAAGCGCCTCGGGGTATTGCGGGCGAAAGGCGAGATATTCATCCGCATTCTCGCCGAACAACAACGACTGGCTGCTATTCATATTGGCGACCTCTCGTGATCGGATTATCGGTTAGCGTCGCGGTGGAGTTGGGACACGAGATGATCGTTCGGCACGTGCGTCCTCGGACCTTCCTCACTGCCGTGCAATCGCCGATATTGCCGCCGGAGAGCATAAAGGCGAATGGGCGACGGGCGCTGCAAAAAAAAGATCGTCGATATGGTCTCCTGGAATTTCGTCAGCGCGGAAGCGATAGAGTAATTTCGCCGATTTGTTGCTCGAGAGTCGCGGCGGACGCGTTTTGTCCGCGCGACTGACACGATTGCGCTCAGATCAGGCCTTTAGCGCGACTACTGGCACGTCATCAAACGGGCGTCCTTGGTGTCGCCGGACGCCTGGCACAAGCCAAAACGGTTGTTGGCGTCGTCGTTAGGGCAGGCGCGCGAGGACATGTTGTCGTATGCCGCAAAATAATAACTATCGAAGTCATGAGGGCGTGTATTCCACGTGCTGAAATAATCAATCTCCGACGCAATGTTTGCATCTTGGGTATTAGGATTGTCGCCGCAACTCGGCCAACCTTCCTCCGTCACGAGGACCCTCTTTAATGTCTTGCTTCTTAAATTAACAACCGTAGCTTGAATGTTATTCGCCACACTCTTACCATTTATTTTCTCGGGAGAATTGCCCCAAAACGGATAAATATTCGCGCCGATGACATTGACATTTTGCAAAACCTTATAAGGGTCGCTGCCGACCAAGCGATACCAATCGGGCTCGCGCTGCGCCGTCGTCACCTCGATAGAAGGATTGCTGATCCGATTCCTGATCGCGGTCATATCCTGCACGATTCGTTTCTGCATTTCCGGTATGGGGGCGCCGCGATAATCAAACATATCTTCGTTGCCTACCGCGATCGCGACGACCGTTCCGGGAAAGCGGAATACTGCGTCCACAGCCGCATCAATCTGCGGTTTCGTCCAATCGGGATGATCGGGAAATTCAAAAACGCCTAACAATAAACGGATGCCTCTCGCCCTGGCCAATTCTGCAACATTCACGCATTTTGTTCCGTCGATTGTGCAATAGGTCGAGTAGAATGTCTTGACGAGTGAAAAACCCATCTTCCTCACTTGACCCAGGTCGTTGGCGATGACGGACGTCATTGTCCCAACATCATTTCTTTTCTGCGCCGCTTGGTAGGCGCTACTGTGAGCGGGATCATAGTTGACGCCATTCTCGGCGGCATAGGCGTGAGTTGATGCGCAAATCAACAGAGCGCATGCGCTTTGAATCAAATATCTCATAAATTCCTCCTAAACCGACATTCCTGAAATTGAGTTCGATGCTGGTTCCGTTTTATTTTTTTGGCAAGCTAGGATTCTCTACTTTTTTCATGACATTTCTTGTGGCCTCGAAAGCGAATCGCCGGGAGGAGCCTCCTCGATCGCGTCAAATCGACCGTTGGACTGAACAAGCCGCAATTTTCCGTAGCGGGCGCCGCTTTTCAGCCATCGTCCCTCCCGACAAAAAAAGAGCGTGGTGGGCGTTCCGTTTCAATCAAGGTTGACGATCTCACCATCCCGACCATCAAGAAGATTTTGGGCGCGCATGTCGTGTTGGACTCGACGCTCAACACGGACGAGGCGCAGTTCTACAAAAAGCCCGGAAAAGCGTTTGCTGCGCATGAGGCCGTCAATCACGGCGACGGCAAATATGCGCGCGGCGAGACGACGACGAACATCGTCGAAGGCTTCTTCGGCATTTTCAAGCGCGGGATGCGCGGTGTGTATCATCACTGCGGCGAACAGCACTAGCAGGCTGTTGAAAAAGGTCAGCGCTTGGCCTTGAGGACGGCTTCGTCGC
>CAZCJY010000189.1:0-5517 GCA_964498975.1 uncultured Methylocystis sp. | reverse complement strand
GCGTCTGAAGTCGTGGCCAAGCGCAACGACGCCAAGCACCCCTTCGCGCCAAACTAAGTCGCGCGAAATCTTCCGACTTGAAGGGGAGCCGCGCGGCTCCCCTTTTTTGTTTTGGACGAGCGCATGACCGCGGTCATCGGTTGGGACATTGGCGGCGCGCATGTGAAGGCGGCGCGGGCGGAAGACGGCCAATTGACGGCCGTCGTCCAGATCGCCTGCGCGCCGCATGAAGGGCTTGCGAGTTTAGAGCAGGCGATCCGCGAGGCGCGCGCACGGCTTGGAACGGCAGAGCGCCATCGCGTCACGATGACCGCCGAACTTTCGGACGCATTCGAAAATCGCGCGCGCGGCGTCGTGACTGTCGCGACAATCGCCGCGCGGGAGATCGGCGCGGCCGACATTTTATTCTATGCAGGCGCGCGTGGCTTCGTCGCCTGCGCGGAAGCGGCGGACGCCGCCGCGGCGATCGCCTCCGCCAATTGGCGCGCTTCGGCGGAACTCGCCGCGCAATATTGCGCCGAGGCGCTGTTTGTGGATATGGGCTCGACGACGACGGACCTCATTCCCATTCGCCAAGGCTGCGTGGCCGCTGCAGGCGAAAACGACGCGGAGCGTCTCGCCTGCGGCGAGCTTGCTTACGCCGGCTTTTCGCGCGGCGCGCCGCAGGCATTTGCGTCCCGCGCGCCCATCGACGGGCGGTGGACGCCGCTCGTCAATGAAGCGTTCACGAGCATGGCCGACGTGCGCCGCATGCTCGGCGATTTGCCGGAGGGCGAATGCGGCGCCGATCTTTCGCCGACCGCCGACGGCCGACCAAAGACAATCCCGGCCTCGCGCGCACGGCTTGCGCGTCTTACTGGCCGCGACGCCTCCGACTTGAGCGATGCGCGATGGCGCGCCTTTGCCGATTTCCTTTCGCGGGCGCAACTGCGCGTCATTGAAGATCAGATCGCGCTGCTCGTCTCGCGCGGCGCCATCGCGCCCGATGCGCCGGTCGTCGGCGCCGGCGTCGGCCGCAGGCTCGTTTTGCGGCTTGCGCAGGCGCAGGGACGCGCATTCATTGATTTCGCCGATCTAATCTCGGCTGCGCCGTCCTTGGCTCAGAAAGCGGCGGATTGCGCGCCGGCGGCGTCGCTGGCTTTGCTATCGCTTCGCAGTTGAATGAAAAACCGGTCGGCGCCGCTCGCTCACTTGATCGTGAAGGGCGCAATCACGTCCATCGAGAAGAGGCCCTGCGAGCGTTTCGCCCCGCTCGGCCCGAAGAATGGCGCTGCATCGTTCAGGGCGGCTTCCCACCGAAACTCTGGTCTGATGATCAGGCCCGACAGGTAAGGGATTTCCGTGAATTTCGGCGAGATGTTGGCGCCGACCGTGACGCCGAGGTAGCTTGTGCCGTGGCCGTCGGGCTGTGCGATCAGCGACGGCGTGGGAAAGCCGTGCTGCTCGTTCGCATTGTCGAAATAGCCTGGGAAGGCGACCGCGAAGAAATTCTTGTCGTCGCGCCAGAATTCGATGCGCACGCCGAGCTTGATTAGATCGCTAAGCTGGTATGTCGCGTATTGCGCTATTCCATAAGCGCTGGCGCCGCGAGGCCGCTGCGGAACGAGCGAAGGATCCAAGCCAAAGCTGTTCGTGAGGGCGTCAAGCGCGTCGGGGGAAAGCCCAATGATCGAAATCGGGTTCCAGCCATCCTCGCGGAAATAGCTGATGTCCGTGGCGAGCGTGAGGTTTTGCGTCGCCTTCCATGTTGCCGTCAGATTGTTGAAATAGCGCCACGTGTTATTCGGATTGCATGCGCAAGCGGCCGAAACGCCGCCGACGATTCCATAGGGCCAGCCAACACGGAACGAGTCTTTGACATTCGGATTTTCCGGACCGGAATGCGTAACGGCCTGGATCGACAAGTCGCCGTCGAGCAGCGTCAATTTGAAACCGGCATGAACGGACGGCGAATTATTGTTGTCTCCTGGCCATCCTATCGTTGTGTCAACGCCGGTGACGATTCCGGCGTATAGGTCGAGCCAATCCGTTAGATGGGTCTCGGACATCACGCCCGTATCCAGGAACGGGCCGAAATTGTAGCTGTAGGAGTGAGAGTAAAAAAAATTGTCCTTCGAGAGCAGGCTCTCATATCCATTATAACTGCTGAATTGGCCGATCTTAATATCGACGCCGCCTTTGGTCAGTACGGCAAGATGCGCCAAGGCGAGAGCGTCGACGATCGAAATCTGCGTGCGGTCGCTTATCAGATATTCTGTCTGCCCCAAAAATTGGGTGTAACGCGCGTCCGTGCCAAGCAATCCCCGAAATTGAAAGCCGAGGTCTAATCCCGCCGCCTTCGGATCGGGAGGGCGATTCACCGCCAGAATTGCCTGGTTGAACTGTGGCCAGTTCGCGCGATCGGTCTGGAGATGGCCAAAGTTGATATTGTTGTAAGGATTCGCGAAGTTGATCGCGACGCCGCCGGATAGATAGCCGTCAATCGTCAGCGTATCGAGCCAGGTCGGCGGAGGCGCAGCCGGCTTCTGCAGCGCGGCGTCCATGGCATGCGCCGGGCTCAGCAATAGAGCGAAGACCGCTACTGTGGTCGCAGCGCCTCGTTTCATCCTGATCGAATTGCCCGTGCTTCGTGAATGTTTCTTGACCGTACAAATAGCGCTCCGTTTTTGCAGGTCGCGCAACCGTGTCCAACCGTTTCTTCACAGCAAAACCACTGCGGTCTTTGGCTAACGGACCGCGAACCTGCTTGCGCTCAAATGCGCGTCGATCTTCTTCATCACCATGTCCCAGGCTTCGCGTTCGGCCGCGCCGGCGGTCTTGTCGATCGCAATCTTTAAATAAGCGAGCTCGCTTTCGATCTTCTCGCGCGGCAGCATTTCGAGTCGCGTCGCGAGAATGGCCGCCTCGAGCACTGCGGCGCGCGCGCGATTCATGCCGAGAAACGGGCGATGCGACTCGACGCGCCTTACCTTGCAGAAGAAGCGCGGCCGCGTCTCGTCGTCATCAATGCGCGCAACCTCAAGCTCCGCATGCGCCAGCGCGCCGGAGAGGCGCGGCGCCGGCCAGTCCTCGATGTCGGTGAGCGGCCAGTTGCGACGTCCGGTGACGAGTCCTGCGAAAACGCGCGCATCATCGGTGAAGCTCGCCGTCGCTTTTCGATTCTGAGCGAGATTGCTGAGCGTCGCGGAAGGACGGAAGGGCGCGGCGATCCAATAATCGCTTTCTTCAATCAGTCCCAGCGGCGCGATATGCGGACGGCCTTCGGGCGACAGCGTCGTGACGACGCATTCATGTATCAGAGGCATCTTTGGGGGGTCCTTCGCCCGCCTTGCGCATGGTGTGACCCATTTCCTTAAAGCGGGTGGCGTCTTCTTCATTGACGTCCGTCGCGACGCCGAATTCAAGCGGTTCGTCCTGACGATAACGTTTGCCGAGCTTATAAGCGATCTCGGCTTTCATTAATTCGCCCCCAAGGTAAAAGGCGTGCGCCCCGTCATGCTCGACCGCTAGATGCGGGAAAAGCGCCATTGCGTCAGGGGCGACATGGTGAAAGTTCTTTGCGAAGATATGCACACCGTCCTGCGTCGTCTCGATGCGGAAATTCGGATCGCGCAGCTCGCGCGCCAGCTCGGCGATTTCTTCCGGCGTCGCAGCGTAGGGTTTGCGGTCGTGGACTTGAAGCAGCGCGTCGCTATAGCCTTTGGGCAGGGCGCGATCGGCGCGCGCCGCATACATCAATCGGCGCGCCGCGTCGTGCTCCTGAAGCGTGCGCCGCGTATGCGGAGAGACTTGCACGGTGAGCAGATGACGGATGTTGAGCTCCGAACACAGGCCAAGCATCGCCGCCGTCACGCCGGCGGAATCGGCGTCTGTCAGTTCGGTGAGATTGCCCGTGCCCATCATGATTTCCGCGTCGGGATCACGCGCCCGCAGTTCGACGTAACGTGCGATCGAGGCCGCGAAGCCGAAATGAATCGGATCGAGGATCGGATCGAGAATGGCGTCTATGCCGCGCGCGCGCGCGATTTTCGCGGCGCGTTGCAGTGAATCGAGATCGCCGTGCGGGCGGGGCGTCAGGATCGGAACGATTGTCGACTTGTCGGGCAGGATCGAAAGCGTCTGTTCGTCGAGGCTCAAGAGATGGTCGACGCCCGCTTTCGCCGCGCGCTCAAGCTCGGCGACATCGGCCGAGTCGACGCTGACCTTTAGACCATCAGTCTTGAGCGCCGCGATCGTCTCTTCAAGGTGATCGAAGGGCGTATCCGGCAGGCAGCCGAGATCGATGACGTCGGCGCCGGCGCTGGTGAGTTCGCGCGCCTTCGCCAAAACCTCAGCCACGCTCATCTTCGAGGCGTCGACGATCTCGGCGAAGATGCGCATGTCGTAGCGCGAAAGATCGGGCGGCGTGCCGCCGCGCCCGAGATAGGCCGGAAGATCGGCGATCTCTTCCGGCCCGCGCTCGAAGGCGACGCCGAAATCCTGGCTGAGCGTCACGAGATCGGCGCGGCAGCGACCCGGCAGGATCACGCGGTCCGCCCCGACAGGTCGCGGCAAACGTCGCTGAATGATCTCCTGCGTCATCAGCGCCGCGACTTTCACGCCGATATCGTGAATGCACCAGTCGCGCGCCGCCTCGCCGAAGCTCGCGACCATCCGCTCCAATCGCGGAAAAGCGAGATGGCCGGTGATGAACAGCAGGCGCTCGCTCATTGGCGGAGCCTTCTAAGGTTGCGGCGCGACTTCGCGGCGGCGGCGCTCCACCGCCTCCTGCAACGCCGCGAGGCTTTCGACGACCTGCGTCGCCTCGAATGATTTCAAGGCGTCCGTATTTTGCAGATCGACGCGACGCGGATAGACCATCACCATGCCTTTGGGCGCGCGCGTCTCCAGTTCGGGCGCGGTGTCGCAGGCGAAGACGATCGTCGGCACGCGGCACTTGCCCGCCTGGGCGAAGACGTTCGTCGCGAGATTGTCGGAGATGCCGACGACGCATTTCGCCACCGTGTTCGAGGTTGCGGGCGCCAGAACGAGCGTGTGATAGAAATTGTAATAGAAATTGCCGACCGGCGCGGCGCTCGCGGTCGTGTCCTTGAAGATGCGCACCGTGTCGGGAAGGACCAGATCGTGCTTATACATGCGCACGACTTCCGCCGCCGCCTTGCTCACGAAGAGATCGACATGGTCTAGCGTACGGATCATGTCCAGACATTCGGTGAAGAAATGTCCGGATCCGGTGAGCGCCCAACCCCAGCGCGGCGTCACTACTTTCTTTTTCGTCATGAGGCGATCTTCTGCGTTGAAACTTCAATGCGCGCGCCGGGCAGGGCGCCTTCAGCGAAGAGCCTGGCGGCTTGCGGGAGCGCCGCGGGCCCGGCGATAGAGAGCGGCGTTCCGTCGAGATAGGCTGGAAAGGCCGAATCGACAACGCCCATCCGCAGGATGTCCTTAAGCGACGCGCCTCTGACATCGACGCTCTTGATGAGGAGCAGCGCTCGGGCGCGGGTCTTTCGCGCGAGC
>CAZCJY010000188.1:2821-5537 GCA_964498975.1 uncultured Methylocystis sp. | reverse complement strand
GCGGATCGGCGGCGGCTTCGGCCAATTCGCCGAGCTTCTCGGCCTCGGCGCTTTGCGCCGCGCATTGCGCGCGCGCCTCATGCAACGCATCCAGTTCTTGCTTCAGCGTCGCGTCGTCTTGCGTAAAGCGCGCGATATCCGCGCCAGCGGATGCGGCAACCGCCCGCGCCTCGTCATAGTCGCCGGCGTATCGGCGCAAAGACTGCAATTGCGCCTCGGCGCGCGTCAGCTCATCGCCACGCAGCGAAGCCGCTGGCTCGTCGAGCGCGGCAAGCGCGGCTTCGCGTTGTGAAATCCGCGTGGACAACGCTTCGCTGGCGACTCGATCCTCTGCGTCACGCGCCTCGAAAGCGACCCGCGTCGCCTCGCCGCGACGCAATGTCTCCGCAGCTTGATTGAGGGCGCGCTCAACGTCGCATTTGTCTTGCGACAGCTTGGCGCGTTTTATCAGCTCCTTGTCTATTTCGTTCCAACGCTCGCTCAAGTCTCGCGCTGGCGCAAGACGCGCGAAATCGACTCGCGCCGCCTCCATGTCCCGTTCGGCCTCGGCGAGTCGTTGAAACGTTTCCGACTGTTCGACGCGTTTCGTCCGCCCGCGCGTCGTAGCGTCTTGGGCAATTTTGCGCGCCTGCGCCTCGTCTTGCGTCAACGCGATGATGCGCGCGTCGAGCGCCCCCGCCCGCGTCCAGATCGGCGCAAAGCGCGCAATTTCCGCTTCGGCCGCGGCGAAAGCCTCATCCGCCAATCGCGCCTGCGCCTGTTCGGCGACGAACGCCTCCCGCGCCGCGTGCGCCTGCGTCTCGGCCTCCGCTGCTTCGCGCATCGCCTCTTGCTGCGCGACCTCGGCGCGTCGCAAATCGTCGCGCGGTGCGCGCAACGGCTCGGCGCGAGCGAGCGCTGTAAGCGTCGCGCGTTGCGGCGCGATGTCCTCGGCCGCGCGCGCGGCTTCGTCGCGCGCCAAACCAGCTTGCGCCAATTTCGTCTGCGCCTGCGTCAGCGCGTCGAGTCGGCGCAGCGCGTTCAGCGTCTGCGCGCGCGTTTCGGCCGTTTGCGCGCGCTCGGCTTCGATCGCAGCGATCTGCGCCTCGATCGCGGCGCGCTCTTCCTCCGTCGTCACGCCGATGTCGGCGCGGCGCCGCTCGAGCGTCGCCAACGCCTGCTGCGCCTCGCGCGCGCGTTCGAAGGCGCGCTTCGAGAGCAGCCCATAGATGTCGGCGCCGGTGATTTTTTCGAGAAGTTCGGCGCGCTCTTTTGCGTCGGCGCGCAGAAAAGCGTCGAACTCGCCCTGCGCCAGCAGCGCCGTACGTCGAAACTGATCGAAAGTGAGGTCGGTGAGCTCGACGATCCGCGCATTGACCGGCTCGATCCCCGCTTCCAGTGCGGCGACGACGACGCCCGTCTCGTCGATGCGCCACAGACCGCGTCCGCGCTTTTGCAACGCGCCTGCGGCCTTGCCGCGCGCGCGCATGAGGTCGCATCGCGCCCGATAGCGCTGGTCGTCCTTTCCGACGAAATCGACTTCCGCGAAGCCGCGCGCCGCGCCGCGCCGCAAAATGGCGCGCGGATCCCCGGCGTCGAGGATCTTGCCGGAAGGGTCCGGCGCGCCTTCGCTGGCGCCTGCAGCGACGACGCGCGGGAATTTATCGTAGAGCGCAAGGCAGAGCGCGTCGAGAATCGTCGATTTGCCGGCGCCGGTCTCGCCGGTGATGGCGAAGAGCCCGGCCGAGCATAGCGGCTCGGCGTCAAAGTCGATCTCGAAAGCGTCCGCGAGACTGGCGAGGTTGCAGCCTCTGATCGCCAGAATGCGCAACGCTACTCCTCCTGCATGAGGCGCTCGAAACAATTGAGATGCGCGTCTGTCGGCGCGACGCCATGCGCTTGCGAAAAGGCTTCACGGAATAAATCCGCCGGCTGGCGCTCGGCGAGACGGACTGGCGCCGGCGCCGATGAAGGCTCCGCAAGCGGGCGCTCGACGCTCATCGACACGACACGAACGGGAAATTTCTCGCAAATCGCGTCGATCTCGGCCTTCAGGCCGACGGCGGGACCATCGACCCGGATCGCCAGATGCGCGAAGGGCCGGGCGTCATCCGGCGTCGCCGCGTCAAGCTCCAGCGCGGCGAGCGCGGCCTTCAATTCGGCGGGTAAAAGCGCGCCGCGCGCCGGCACGCGCAAATGCGCGACGGCGCGGGTAAGCGGCGCATGTTCGCTTATCGCACGGCCCGAATCGTCGATCTCGACAATGCTCACGCCGTGCTCGTAATCGATCTCCGTCTTGGACATCGGAATCAGCGAACCCGAATAGCGGATCGTCTCGCGGCCTACCGACTGCGGGCGATGCAGATGGCCGAGCGCGACATAAGCTATGTCCGTTGAAAATATGTCCGGCGGCACGGCGTGCTCGCCGCCCACGAGAATGCGCCGCTCGGCGCCCTCCGATTCCACGGCGCCCGCGACATGCAAATGTCCGGTGACGACAAGCGGCGCATCGCCGATCTCGCGGCGCGCGGCGGCAACCGCCTCGCGATAGGCTTCGCGCATGGCGCAAACGACCGGCGAGCCGACGCCGTCAGGCGCCGCGACGGGCAGATCGATCACGCGCGGATAGGGCAAAGCGAGCAGATGAGCGCCCACGCGGCCGCTCTTGTCCGCGATCGGCGCGAGATGCGCGCGCGCGTCGAACAAGCCGTTGCGACGCGCGATGACGCCCACCGAA
>CAZCJY010000188.1:0-2811 GCA_964498975.1 uncultured Methylocystis sp. | reverse complement strand
CCACCGAAAGCACATTGGCGATTTCGAACAGAGCCCGCGGCGCTTCGAGCCGCGCCGCCGGATCGTGATTGCCGGCGATGAGCGCGATCATCGCATGCGGACAGGCCGCACGCAGATCGCGCAATGTATCGTACAGCAGCCTTTGCGCATCGGCGGATGGGTTGAGGCTGTCGAAAATGTCGCCGGCGACGACGATCGCGTCGACCGCGCGCGATTTGGCGATGGCGACGAGCTGCGCCAGCGCGACGCGATGCTCGGGCTCGCGCGTCCAGCCTTGCAGCGTCGCGCCCAGGTGCCAGTCGGCGGTGTGGAGAAGGCGAATCACGATTGCCGCAGTAGGCAATAGGCGAGCGGCGGTAGGCAATGACGAATTCGCCCCTGCCCGCCGCCGGCCTTACGCGGCGCTTCGATAAGCCTTTGGCGAGAAGACGGTCAGCAGGATGATCCACAGGTCGAAGATCAGCGACCAATTGTCGATATAGTAGAGGTCGTGCTCGATGCGCTGGCGAATCTTGTCCGGATCGATTTCGCCCCGCAGCCCGCTGACCTGGGCCCAGCCGGTGATTCCCGGCTTGACGTTGTGGCGGCGCGCATAAAGCGCGATGCGGCGCTCGAACAACTGGTCATGCGCAAGCGCGTGCGGACGCGGGCCGACAAGCGACATCTCGCCGCGCAGCACGTTGAAGAGTTGCGGCAGCTCGTCGATATTGCAGCGGCGGATCAGACGGCCGACGCGGGTAATGCGCGGGTCCCCCGGGACCGCCTGGACGAGGTGGCGATCGTCCTCCATCGTCGTCATCGTGCGAAACTTGACGATGCGAAAGGTCTCGCGATTGAAGCCGTAGCGGCGCTGATAAAACAGCGCCGGCCCCGGCGAGTCGAGTTTGATCAGCGCGGCGACAATGAGCAGCAGCGGCGAGAGCGCGAGGAGCGCCAGAGCCGATGCAACGACGTCGAAAGCGCGCTTGGCCATCACCTCCAGGAGATTCAGCGGATCCCCCGAAAGGCTGAGGCTCGAGATGGCGCCGACCTTGTCGATATGCGCGTCGACGAAGCGGTCGAGCACGCGCTCCGGGCCGAGATGGATGCGCGCCGGCACGCGCAGGAACGCCGTGACGCATGCGTCGATCACATCGGTGCGCGACCACGGCGCGAGAATGAATACGTCGTCCGGACGCAGCATGCGCGCGGAGGCGGCGGCGAGCGTGAGATCGTCTTCGAGCGTTCCATCGCCATCGCGCAGAACCACGGCGCCCACCACATTCATGCCGCATGTCCATGGCTTGTAGCGATAGCTGAAAGCCTCGACCTCGCGCTCGAAGCCGACGAGAAACAAACGGCGCGCCGAGACGCCGCCCCGCGCCGCGCTGGAGCGCACGAAATTCGCCAGCGTCGCGCGCTCGGCATAGAGCGCGAAGAAGCCGAAAACATAAACAAGCACGAAGGCGGCGCGCGAGGACTCAGCGCTGGTTCGGGTGAGAAAGCCTGCCGAAACCGCGCAGAGGGTTACGATGCTCCACAGACTGAAGGAGCGCCAGCCGTGTCCTCGCAACTGCAGATAATTGGCCAAGCTGTATTCTTTGCGCATGGCGTTGGCGACGACGAACATCGCCGCCGCGAATAGGCACAACTGCAGATTGGATGATGCGCTGACGTCGCCCACGCCATAAGCCCAATAGAGCCCGTCCCAGCCATAGACCCAAAAATGGTACAGCCCCTCCATGGACAGGGACGCGACCATGATCGTGACGAAGTCGAGCATGCCGGCGACGATCGAGAACGAGGCTCGAACGAAAGCGGTGTTGCGACGCGGCATGCCGTCCGACCAATTACGGCGGCGGCGTCTGGTTCGATTCGTATAGGCATTAGACGCAGCGGCGCGGCCTTTCGGCCGTTCATACTGTAACTCTTGGGACAACGCCCGTTCTCCGGATATGTCAAAGCGTTCCGATCTGACACAATTCGGCGTCTCCGGACCGCGTTAGTCTTTCCGCCTGCAAGCGACAGGCCTTAATACACTGTGGTAAACAGTCATAGTTAATTGTTGGCAATAAACTAAAGTCACCTATTTCATAGAAAATTGTCACCGTTGCTGATAAATTACCATCGCTAAATGATTTTTTAACTTTTGCAGGCCGGCGCTGAGGTGCCGCGCATCCTTTTTCGCGGCGCCTTCACAAGCCTGTCGTCCTGCCTGTAAAATATGCGCCATCGCAAAAGGCCCGGACCTTGGCGCGGTCCGCAAGGCCCTTCTCAATCCGAGAGGCAGGCAGAGGGTGACCGCTCACTTCCGTCAACAGACCGTGTCGCCGCAGGCCTGTCCCGCGCTCGTGCTCAACGCCGATTACCGGCCGCTCAGCTATTATCCGCTCTCGCTGTGGGGCTGGCAGGACGCGATCAAGGCGGTGTTTCTCGACCGGGTCAACATCGTCTCGGAATATGACAAGACGGTCAAAAGCCCCAGCTTCGAAATGCGGCTACCCTCCGTCGTCTCGCTGAAGGAATATGTGCGGCCCACGCGCCAGCCGGCGTTCACGCGATTCAACGTGTTCCTGCGCGACCGCTTCACCTGCCAATACTGCGGCGAGCATGACGAACTGACCTTCGATCACGTCATCCCCCGCTCCAAAGGCGGGGCGACGACATGGGAGAATGTCGTCGCCGCCTGCTCGCCCTGTAATTTGCGCAAGGGCGACCGGCTTCCGAATGAAGCGCATATGTCGCCTGCGCAGGCGCCCTATCAGCCAAGCATCGCCGATCTGCATCGCAACGGGCGGCGGTTTCCGCCCAACTATCTCCATGAAAGCTGGA
>CAZCJY010000187.1:4854-5554 GCA_964498975.1 uncultured Methylocystis sp. | reverse complement strand
GAAGCCGCCTCCGCCTGCTCCAGCGGCCAGGACGGGCGCGCCCTGTCGCTCTTGCGCGCGTCGAAGTCGCGGCACGGCTATCCGGGCTGAAACGACGCCCGCGCGGCCCCGGCGGCCCGGCGAGCAATAGCTTGGAAACTATCCAGACTAGATTGATTGATTTCATATTTTTGCGTTCTTACGTTCAACTGGACGGCCGGGGCCCAGCGGCTTCGCGGCGCCGTAGTTGCATGCTCGGGAGATGCGGTTCTTGAAGCGCCTTTATTTTCCTATGATCCTCGCGGCCTTCGCGCTTGCGGGCGTTTCCAGCGCCGCGATGGCCGAAAACGCCTTCACCCTCACGATCAAGGACCATCGTTTCGAGCCGTCGGAATTGCGCGTGCCGGCCAATCAGGCGGCGACGCTGACCGTCAAGAACCTCGACGCGACGCCGGAGGAATTCGAAAGCAAGCCGTTGCGCATCGAAAAAGTGATACCCGCCAATAGCGAAGCGACCTTCACGCTGCGGCCGCTGAAGCCCGGTCGTTACAAATTCGAGGGCGAGTTCCACGACGACACGGCCAAGGGCGAGGTCATCGCGGAATAAAATGCTCGGCGCGCTCATCATCGTCTTTCGCGAAGCCATCGAAGCCGGCTTGATCGTCGGCATCGTGCTCGCCGTGACGCGCGGCGTCGCGGGGTCGCGCGGTTTCGTCGCGGC
>CAZCJY010000187.1:0-4844 GCA_964498975.1 uncultured Methylocystis sp. | reverse complement strand
CTGGGCGCGGTCGGCGCGATCATCGTGGCGATGTTCGCCGATCGCCTGTCGCAGGCTTTCGCCGGCAGCGGTCAGGAGCTCTTCAACGCCGCCGTTCTCGCGCTCGCCGTCGTCATGCTGGTCTGGCACAACATCTGGATGGCGCAGCATGGGCGCGAACTGGCGCAAGACCTTTCCGACGTCGGGAGGGCGGTCGCGCGCGGCGACCAGACGCTTCTGGCGCTGACGGGCGTCGTCGGCCTCGCCGTGCTGCGCGAGGGCGCCGAGGTGGCGCTGTTTCTCTACGGCATTCTCGCTTCGGGCGAATCCGGCTGGGACGTATTCGCCGGCGGGCTTACGGGACTGGCGCTCGGCGCCGCGACGAGCGTTGCGACCTTCTACGGCCTCGTCGCGATCCCATCGCGCCATCTCTTCGCGGTGACGACCTGGCTTATCACTTTGCTCGCGGCGGGCCTCGCGGCGCAATGCGTCGCCTTTCTCCAGCAGGCGGGCGTCATGACCGCGCTCTCCGACACGGCCTGGGACACGTCGTGGCTTTTGTCGGACAAGAGCATCTTCGGCCGCGTGCTGCATACGCTGATCGGCTACGCCGACCAGCCATCGGCGATGCAAGTGGCGGTCTATCTCGCGACGCTTGCGGCTATCGTCGCCGCGACGAAATTCTTCGCCGCCCGCCCGCCGGCGGCCGCGATCCGCGCGCCGGCGGAGTGAACGCGACCGCTCTTATTCTTTCGCCGCGATCTCGATCTTCTTAATGACGCGCTCGGGCTCCGGCCGCGCCAGATCGACGGACAGTAGCCCGTTCTCAAGATCGGCGCCGAGCACCTGCATCCCTTCTGCGAGCAAAAAGGCGCGCTGAAATTGCCGCGCGGCGATGCCGCGATGCAGGTAGTGGCGCTCGCGTTCATCGGTCTGCCGGCCGCGGATCACGAGCTGGTTCTCCTCAAGCGACACGTCGAGCTGATCGCGCGTGAAGCCGGCGACGGCAAGCGTGATGCGCAGGCGCTCCGGCTCGCTCTCGCTCCGCGGAATGCGCTCGATATTATAAGGCGGATAGCCGTCGGATGCGGTTCGCGACACGCGGTCGAGCGCGCGTTCGATTTCATCGAAGCCGAGCAGAAACGGCGAATTGAGCGGCGGACGCGACATCTGTGTGAAGCCCTTTTGGCGCCTCTTTCCCAGAACCCGTAAGGCGCCCCGGTCAAGCTTTATATGGCCGACGGTCCGCCCTCGTTCAAGCGCGCGCGTCACGCGCCATTGACGCAGGGAAGCGAAACGCCCATCTGCGAGCAAGCTTCCTCGCGCCCAGGCGGCCCATGCGACACGCAAGACTTCTTCCTTTCACCGCTGCGGCGCTCGTCGGGCTGATCGCGCCGTCCATCGTCCGCGCCGAAGCGCCGCCGATCGTCGCGCCGGAGGGCGAACGCTTCACGCTGACGCCCGCTGACGGCGGATTCGTCCGGATGAACAAAGAGACCGGCGCGCTGTCCTATTGCTCGGTCAAGGACGGCTTCTCGGTCTGTCGCCTCGGCGCCGAGGAGCGCGCGGCGCTGGAGGCCGAAATCGACCGGCTGCGCAAGGAGAACGCGGCGCTAAAGGCGCGCGCCGAAGCCGCGCCCGTTCCGCCCGGAACAAGGCCGAATGCGGGGCCGAGCGAAGAGGAGTTCGAACGCGCGCTCTCCTTTACCGAGCGCTTCCTGCGACGCATAATGCGGCTCTTCCGCGAGGAAGCGCCGAACGGAGGCGGGCTGTGAGCGCAGCGAGAGAGGCTTCCGCGAGCGGAGCTTTCGCAAAGGGAGCGTCCGCAAGGGGAGCGTCCGCAAGGGGAGCGTCCGCATGAGCGATCAGGGCCCCTTCGCCAATTGGCCGCATCTCGACAAGCCGCGCCCCGCAGAAAAGCCCGCCGCCGAGCGCGACTATTTGATCCTGCCCGGCTCCACGGAATTTAAGGAAGATACGCAGATGGCGTCGAACAACGCGCTTGAAAATTTCCTCGGCGGCACGCCGCTCAATACTTTCGTGCGGCTGTTTTTCATCTCGCTTGTCGTCGGCGCGCTGTTGATGTGGCTCGAACTGCGGCCGATCGACATTTTGCGCGGCGTGCAGGCGTTCTTCGATCGCATCTATCAGCTTGGCTTTGGCGCGGTGAAGGAAGTCGCGAGCTATGTGCTCGCCGGCGCAGTCTTCGTCGTGCCGGCGTGGCTCATCCTGCGGCTGATGAATATGGGCGGCGCCAAGCGCTAACTCTAACGCCGCTTCCCTATGCTCGATGTCTGATCCGACTCGTCAATCAGCTGGCTAATGCCGTCGCGGCGCGGCGGCAGGGGCGGAGGCGGCGGCGCATAGGCCTCGGGTCCGGCAATCGGTCCGAAACCGTCACGCGCCCCGACGCCCGGCCCCTCGAAAGCGGCGAGCGGCGGCTTGCCGGTCGTGTCATTGTCGGTCTCGTCATCCTGCGTCGGCGTCGCGTTGCGCTGCGCGACGAGCGGCGACTGATCCGGCGGCGGCAAAGACTCTTGCGGCGCCGGCTTGCAGACCGTGCGGCCTGAACGGCCATGCTGCGCGAGATCGACGTGAATGTGGTTGTAATGGAAGGCGTTGGAGCCCGGCGACAGAACGGTCGAGAAATGCCCGCATGAGCCGCGATGCACGTCCATCAGAAAGGCGCGCGTCTGCTCGTCGCCGCGATGCCAGTCGCGCACCAGCGTGATCTCGCGCCCATCCGCCAGCACGAAGCCGCCGATGTCGAGCGCATTGCCGAAGGAATGCTCGGAGAGCTGCGCGCCGTATTGATTGTTCATGCCGCGGCAGGCGTAAGAGCCCATGGAGTTGATCTGCGCGACCTGCTGGCCGAAGCGCGCCTGCGCCGCAGGCTGCACCGTGTCGGCGAGCCAGGCGTCAAGTTCGGCGACCATCGGGCAGTCGAGCGTCGCGGTTGCGTTGAAGGAGACGGCGCCGCCTTGCAGGGCCGTCACCTTGAAGGGTTTGGTCAGCCCGCAGATGCCGGGTCCGTCCATCTCATTGGCGAGGGCGATGAATTCGGAAGGATTGACGCGCTTTTGCGCGAAACAGGCGTTTTCCGCTTGCGTGCGCCAGGCCGGCCGGACCGGCTTTTGCCCGATGGAGCAGCCCGACAGCGCCAGAATGGCCAGCGCCAAAGGCGGCAGGAATTTCAGAGCGGCCCGGACCATGCCGAGAGCATGGGCGCCAGTCCGTTAATTCAGGGTCGAAAATTTTAGTTAATGGCGAGATATTTCGCGACTGTGCCCGGCGCGCGGCAGTGGGCTGGGCTAAATGAGGGCTTAAGACCCGAAGCAGATGAGGCTAACTGTGAACCGCCCCCGAGTGCGTGGGAAACGGGCCGGAATTGGCTTTGGAAGCGAAAGGACAAGCAATGGCAATTGCCAAGAACACGATCTGCCTATGGTACGACAAGGACGCCGAGGCTGCTGCCCGCTTCTACGCCGAGACTTTTCCAAACAGCTCGGTGAGCGCCGTCCATCGTGCTCCCAGCGACTACCCGTCCGGCAAGGCGGGCGACGTGCTGACGGTCGAATTCACAGTCGCCGGCATCCCCTGTCTCGGCCTCAATGGCGGGCCCGCGTTCAAACATAACGAAGCCTTCTCGTTCCAGATCGCCACTGACGATCAGCAAGAGACCGACCGCTATTGGAGCGCCATCGTCGGCAATGGCGGCCAGGAAAGCGCCTGCGGTTGGTGCAAGGACAAATGGGGCGTCTCCTGGCAAATCACGCCGCGCGTGCTGACCGATGCGCTGGCTGCCGGCGGCGATGAAGCAAAACGCGCGTTTGATGCTATGATGGATATGAAGAAAATCGACGTCGCCGCGATCGAGGCGGCTCGGCGCGGCTGACGGTCTTAGGTTGACCAAACTCTGCCATTCGGCCGACGTGGCCGACTGTCTGGCGACGGCGCAAATCGGACATTGCCGATTTGCGCCAGTTCTCGTTCAGGTCGGCGCTTGCCCGCGCCTTAAGGGGCTTTACGCGTCCTTGGCCTCGCCGCTCTTGCGGCCGCGCATGAAGGATTCGAACTCCTCGCGATCCTTGGCGCGGCGCAACTGGTCGATGTGCTCGGCGAAGTCGCGCTCGGCCTCGGCGACCTTACGGCGCTCTTCCTCGAGGCGGGCGAGTTCGCCCTCGCGCCACTCGTCGAAGGCGACATTGCCGGTCGAGCGCATGAAGGACGGGCCACCCCAGCCGTGGGACGCTTCGCGCGCCGCGCCGCCGAAGGCCTGCTTGACGCGGTCGCTCTGCTCATGCGCGAAAGCGAAGAAATCGCCTTCATAGCCATGGCTGCGCTGCCAAAGCTTCCAGAACAGGATCGCGAGACCGATCGGCCAGAAGATGAAAAAGCCGAGGACCATTGCGGCGATCTCATAGGGCTTCCAGGACATGCGGCCGCAGGATCCCCAGGGCGAGCCCCCAGTGGAGGACGACATGCGGGAATAACGATGGCAGCTCATAGTGGGCTCCAGTTTTATCAACCGGCCTCCCCGCCCTCCGGGCGGCGGCCGATGTGAATGTAATATGCATTAACATCGGCGCAAGGGGAAGGGGGTCGCGACGGAAAATCGGCGCGGCGATCGTGGAATTGGGGCGCTCTTAATCGCGCAACCGCAGGGTCCCGCGCTTTAATGAAAAAGCGGCGACGCTGCGCGCTGTCTCGGCGTTGGGATTAAGCCGCCTTGCCGCTCTTCATCTCGTCGGTCATGGCGTCGGCGTCGGCCTCGATCTCAATATCGATCTCAAGGAGCGACATGTCCTCCTTGCGATGCATCTTCACCGCGACTTTGTCCGGATCGACGGAGATATGTTTGGAGA
>CAZCJY010000186.1:0-5579 GCA_964498975.1 uncultured Methylocystis sp. | reverse complement strand
ATGGCGAGGCTGCGCGCGTCGCCGATATTGGCGACGTGATAGAACATCTCCAGCGCGTCGATGAAGCGGCGTCCCGCCTCCAGCCCGCCTTTCAGTTCAAAGCCGAGCAGCGCGCCATAGCCGCCCTTCAGATATTTATCGGCGCGCCGGCGCGTTTCGCCGGTCTGCTGCGAAGGATAAATAACCTTCGTCACTTCGTTGCGGTGGCTGAGAAAATCGACGACCTTCTGCGCATTCTGCACATGGCGCTCCATGCGCAGCGTGATGGTTTCGATCCCCTGCAGCGTGAGAAAGGCGTTGAAGGGCGAGGGCGCGGAGCCGAGATCGCGCAACAGCGACGCGCGCGCCCTGATGATATAGGCGACGGGCCCCATGGGTTTCACCGCCTCGACCCAGACGGCGCCGTGGTAGCTTGGATCGGGCGTATTGAGCGCCGGTTGGCGCTGTGGAAATTTCTCCCAGTCGAAATTGCCGCTGTCGATGATCGCGCCGCCGATCGACGTGCCATGGCCGCCAAGATATTTCGTCGTGGAATAGACGATGATCGCCGCGCCGTGATCGAACGGCCGACAGAGAATGGGGGCGGCGGTGTTGTCCATGATGAGCGGCACGCCGAACTCGCGGCCGATCGCCGCGACCTCGGCGATCGGAAATACGACGAGCTTTGGATTGGGCAGCGTCTCGGCGTAATAGGCGCGCGTGCGCTCGTCCGTCGCGCGGCGGAAATTCTCCGGGTCCGCCGGATCGACGAAGCGTACGTCGATGCCCTGGTCCTTCAGCGTATTGGCGAAAAGGTTCCAGGTGCCGCCATAAAGATCGGTGGAGGAGACGACATTGTCGCCGACGCGCGCGAGGTTCTGAATCGCAAATGCCGACGCCGCCTGTCCCGAAGACAGCGCCAGCGCAGCGACGCCGCCCTCGAGCGCCGCGAGCCGCGCCTCCAGCACGCCGGTAGTGGGATTGCCAATGCGCGTATATATGTGGCCGAGCTCTTTCAGCGCGAAAAGATTGGCGGCGTGCTCGGTGTCGTGAAACTGGTACGACGTCGTCTGATAGATCGGCACGGCGACGGCGCCGGTCGCGTCGTCGGCGCGCCAGCCGGCGTGAAGCGCAATGGTTTCGGCGTGTTTGCTGTCGATGGCCATAAATCGATCCTCTCTGACGTAAGCGTAACGCTGACTAAATCAAAAGACGCCGCGACGCCATATGGCGCGAAAACGTTCGATCCGAGCAATGTCGCGGGGCCAACAAGAAGGGCACGCAGAGCGGCAAGGAATGGACGCCGCCAGCGGAAATCCGGCGCCGCTGACGACTCTCGTCACGCTGTGCGCGCCGCGCAGGCGAGCGCGAAAGCATATTCGAGCGCCGTGTCGTCAAGCGCTTCGAAACGCCCCGAAGCGCCGGCGTGGCCCGCGCCCATATGGGTGAAGAGCAGTACAGGCCCGCCGTCGCGCATCGTCGCGCGCAGCCTCGCGACCCATTTGAGCGGCTCCCAATAGGTCACGCGCGGATCGGTGACGCCGGCGACGGCGAGGACCGGCGGATAATCTTGCGCGCGCACATTGTCGTAAGGCGAATAGGACGCAATCCGATCATAGACCGCGGCGTCGGCGATCGGATTGCCCCATTCGAGCCATTCGGGCGGCGTGAGCGGAAGATCGTCGCGCAGCATCGTGTTCAGCACGTCGACGAAAGGCACGCCGGCGATGATCCCGGCGAAGAGCTGCGGCGCTTCATTGGCGACCGCGCCCATCAGCAGGCCGCCGGCCGAAGCGCCCTGCGCGACGACCGCGCCTTCGCGCGTATAGCCGCAGGCGATCAAATGACGCGCGCAATCTATGAAATCGGCGAAGCTGTTGGGCTTATGTTCGAGCTTGCCGCTTTCATACCAGCGCCAACCCTTGTCGGTTCCGCCGCGCACATGGGCGTAAGCATAGACGAATCCGCGATCGACGAGCGAGAGCGCGTCCTCGTCGAAACTCGCTGAAAGCGCGTGTCCATAGGCGCCATAGCCATAGAGCAGCAGCGGCGCGCCGTCGCCGCCAGGCGCGAAGTCGGCGCGATGCAAGAGCGTAATCGGCACGGTTTCGCCGTCGCGCGCCGTTGCGAAGAGACGCCGCGTCACATAGTTTTTCGGATCGTGGCCGGAAGGAATTTCCTGCCGCTTGCGTAAGACGCGCGCGCGCGCGGCCATATCGTAATCATATGTCTCTTCCGGCGTCGTCATCGACGAATAGGTGAAGCGCAACACGCCCGTATCGAATTCAAGGCCAGGCTCGAGAGACAGCGAATAGGCTTCCTCTTCGAAACCGATCGCATGATCCTCGCCGCTTGTCAGGTCACGGATCATCAGCTTCGGGAGCGAATTTTCGCGCGTGAGCCAGACGAGGAAGCCTGCATAGACGGTGAAAACGACGATCATCGCGTCCGCGCGATGCGCCTCCACGTCGCGCCAGTTTTCGCGCCCCGGCTCGGCGAGCGGCGCCACGGAAATGCGGAAATCGTCGGCGCCGTCGGCGTTGTTGTGGATGTAAAGAAGATCGCCGTGCGGCTCGACATCATAGCGCAGGCGCGGTTCGCGCGGCGCGACGATGCGCGGCGCGGCGTCCTTGTCGCGCAAATCGATCAGCCAGCATTCGGAGGCGTCATGGCCGCGGATGGAGACGACGGCGAAACGCCGGCAGCGGCTTTCCTCTATGCCGACGAACCACGCGCCGTCCGTTTCTTCGATGATCAGCGCGTCCGTCGAAGGGTCCGCGCCGATGTCGTGCCGGAAGACCTGCGCGGTGCGGTGGTTCTCGTCGATGAGCACATAATAGAAAGCCTGCGAATCCGCGCTCCAAACGACTGAGCCGTCCGTGTCCGTCACGATGTCCGGACGATCGACGCCATCGCTCAGGGCGCGCGTGCGGATGGCGTAAAGCTCGGAGCCCTTGTCGTCGACGCTCCAGGCGAGCTGCGCATGATCGGGCGCATGCGCGGTCTCGCCGATGTCGAAGAAGTCCTGTCCCTTCGCCAGCGCCTCGCCATCGAGCAGGATCGTCTCCTCGCCGCCCGCGCGCGGCGTGCGGCAGTAGAGCGGATGTTCGTCGCCGTCGCGAAAGCGACCGTAATAAGCGAAAGGCCCGTCGGGGTCGGGAACGTCGCTGTCGTCCTCCTTGATGCGCGCGCGCATTTCGGCGGCGAGGGTCTTGCGAAGTTTCTTGAGCGGCGCCGTCGCGCGCGCGCAATAGTCGTTCTCGGCTTTGATCAGCGCGGCGATGTCGTTCGGCAACGCCTCCGGATCGCGCAGCACCTCACGCCAGTTTTCCGCCGCGAGCCAAGCATAGGGATCATCCAGGACGCGGCCATGCGTGATCTTGCGCGTCGGTCGCTGCGCCGCAACAGGCGGCGCCGCGCCTGCGAGATCGAATGGCGCATCCTTCGTCTTTGCCGCCGCATCGCCCGCCATGCTGTTCCTTCATCGCTTATCGCTTGCCGGCTTTTATCATCGCTCCAGCGATTGCGTAGAGCTTTGAGGAACCATTTTTGGCGATCCGGAAAATTCTAAATCAATTGTCAATTTTTTACGCCTTAGCCTTGCCGCAAAGGCCCTGTCGATTCTCGATGGAAGGAGCGGCCGATGCGTTACTACCATGCTGCGCTGAACCCCGCCGTTTCCTGCCGCGCCGAAAACGTTGCGCGCCGAAACGCTCCTGCGCCCCGCGCGTCCATGCCGCGCCGGCTGTTCTGGCGGATTGTGTTTTCGGCCCTTCTCGCCGGGCTCGCGTTCTACGTTTGGCGCCAGCGTTAACCGGCCGTACGAAACCTTCCGCGCGCCCACAAGACAAACTGTCATAAATCGCCTAAGCTCCAGTTGCGGCTGACGGCTCGCGCGCGCCTGTAACATAGGAGCGGGAGGGGCGAGTCCGGCTGCAAACATATCCACCGGCGCCGCGGCGCGCCCTGCAGCGAAGAAGAAAATCGAATGTTCATGAGCATCAAGAGCATCGTCGCCGGCGGCGTCTGCGCCGGCCTGTTGTTTGGCGCCGCCGCGCTCGCCGAACCGAAGGCGCAGCCAGCGACGTCGGAGAAAGCGCCCGCCACCTGGGCTCCGCCTGCCGAAATCGCGCCGAAGGCGGCGCCCCCTGCGGCGGACGGCGCCGCACCGCCATCGGCGGCCGCGACGCCGGCGCCAGCCGCCGCGCCTGCAAAAAGCAAGGCCGACAAGCAGAAGGACTGCCGCGCCCAAGCGGACGCCAAGGGGCTTCACGGCAAGGAGCGCAAGCAGTTCCGGGCCGATTGCGAAAAGCAGTAAGGCGAAAGCCGACGAGCGGCTTTCAACTTCCCGACACTGTCATTCCCGGCGGGCCGCAGGCCCGACCGGGAATCCAGCGCCGATGCTGCGATTGCTCCTGCATTCCCGATCGCTTCGCTTAAGCGAAGCGTCGGGAATGACTGCGCCCGCCGGCCGGCCGCCGGCTTTTTAGTAGACGCGCTCGATGCAGAAATCGACGACTTCGAGCAGCGCGCTCTTCCAGGGCGACGCGGGAAAAATCTCCATCGCGTCGCGGGCGATGGCGCCGTAATGCGCGGCGCGCTCGATCGTGTCGTCGAGCGCCTTGTGCTTCTTCATCAGACCGCACGCCGTTTCGACGTCGCCGTCCTTGATCTCGCCCTTTTCCAGCGTGCGCCGCCAGAAGTCGCGCTCTTTCTCATTGCCGCGCCGGAAGGCCAGCACGACGGGGAGCGTGATCTTGCCCTCGCGGAAATCGTCGCCGACATTCTTGCCGAGCTTCGTCGAGGAGCCGCCATAATCCAGCGCGTCGTCGATGAGCTGGAAGGCGACGCCGAGATTCATCCCGTAGCTGCGCGCGGCGGCTTCATCCGCCTTGGGCTTGCCGCCCAGCATCACGCCGACCTCCGCGGCGGCGGCGAAAAGCTCGGCCGTCTTGCGGCGGATGACGCCCATATAGGCGTCCTCGGTCGTGGTCGTGTCCTTGGCGGCGTTGAGCTGCAATATCTCGCCTTCGGCGATGATCGCCGCGGCCTGCGAGACGACGGTGAGCGGCGCGATGACGCCGGGCTCCACCATCATCTTGAAGGCGTGTCCGAGCAGGAAATCGCCGACGAGCACGCAGGTCTGATTGCCCCACAGCATCCGCGCCGCGATCTTGCCGCGCCGCATGTCGCTTTCGTCGACGACGTCGTCATGGAGCAGCGTCGCCGTATGCATGAATTCGATGCCGGCGGCGAATTTGAGATGGCCGTCGCCTTTGTAGCCGCACATGCCGGCGGTCGCGAGCACGAGCATCGGCCGCAGGCGCTTGCCGCCCGCCGAGATGAGATGGTTCGCGACCTCTGGGATCGTCGTGACGTCGGAGCCCATGCGCTGGATAATCAGCTGATTGGTGCGTTCGAGGTCGGGGCCGATGAGTTCGAGAAGACTGTCGAGGCCGGCGTCTTTTTTCTCTTCTAGCGGAATGACGATACCCACGGACCCCCCTCGGCCTTGTCGTTTTAATCGCGGGAACTTACGGCTTTGGGATGGAAGCGGCAAGTCGTGGGCTCGGGCGGTTCGTATCGCGTGAATATTGGAA
>CAZCJY010000185.1:3107-5607 GCA_964498975.1 uncultured Methylocystis sp. | reverse complement strand
GTCGTCTTCGACACGCGCGACGCGCTGTCTCAGCGCGTCGGCGGCGCGCCGACGCCGGAGACGCAATGGCTGCGCGATCTGACGAAAGGCCTCGACATTCCGCCGCTCGAAGTGACGCCGCGCGATCACGTCATCACCAAGACATTCTATCTGCTCGACGGCTTCGTCGGCCGCTACGCCAATGGCGAGACCTGGGTCGAGGCGTTGCCGCCTGAGTCCAAAGACTCGGCCGCACGTCCCGTGCGCGCCACGGACAGCGTGTCCGCGATCGTCATCACCTCTAACGACCTTGCGGCTGCATGGGCGCATGACAAACGCGGGCAACCGCTGTTTCCCTTGACGCCCGGCGGCGCGCGGCAGCGCGAACTCGCCATTCGCGGCGGCATAAATCTCGTGATGTATACGCTCACCGGCAATTACAAATCCGACCAGGTCCATGTGCGCGACCTGCTGGAGAGGTTGGGCCAGTGAGCGGCACTGACATTTCTCGTAACGTCTCAGTTGCGTCATGGCCGGGCTTGACCCGGCCATCCACGCGCGTGCTGCGCGGCGTGGATGCCCGCGACAAGCGCGGGCATGACGGCGCGGCGCCAGGCATGCGCACATGACCGACCTCACGCTCGCCTTCTCGCCGCTGCTTCCATGGCCAGTGTTGATCGCCTTCGCCACGCTTGGCGCGGGCGCGTTGTTGCTGATGGCGGCAAGAGGCCAGCGCGGCGCCGCTCTGCGCGCCTTTGCGCTTGCGCTGCTTCTCGCGGCGCTCGCCGATCCCTCTCTGGTGCGCGAAAAGCGCGATCCGCAGAAGAGCGTGGTCGCCATCGCGCTCGACAAGAGCGAGAGCCAGAATTTCGGCGGCAGGACCGCTCAGTCCGAGCAAGCGCGCAAGACTCTCGACGCGGCGCTGGCGAAATTCGGCGATATCGAAACACGCGTCGTCGCCGCTGCCAATGACGCATCGGGCAATGACGGCACCAAGCTCTTCGGCGCGCTCGCTGAGGCGCTCAAGGATGTGCCGCCCGAACGTATCGGCGCCGCCATACTCATTACCGATGGCGTCGTTCATGACATTCCCGGCAAGGCGGAGGCGCTGGGCTTCAAGGCGCCGGTTCATGCGCTCGTCACCGGCCATGAGGGCGAACGCGACCGCCGCATCGAGCTTGTCGAGGCGCCGCGCTTCGGCATCGTCGGCAAGGATCAGATCATCCGCGCGCGCGTCGTCGATCTCGGCGGCGACGGAACGCGCATTCCGATCTCCGTGCGCCGGGACGGCCAGGCTCTGCCGACCTTCAGTCCGGTTCCAGGCGATATCGTCAACATCCCCGTGCGCATCGAACATGGCGGCCAAAATGTCGTGGAGCTGGAAATCCCTTCGGCGCCCGGCGAACTGACGCCGCTCGACAATAAGGCCGTCGTTTCGATCGAAGGCGTGCGCGATCGGCTCAAGGTTCTGCTCGTCTCCGGCGAGCCGCATCCCGGCGAGCGCAGCTGGCGCAATCTTTTGCGCGCCGACGCCAATGTCGAACTGGTGCATTTCACCATTTTACGTCCGCCGGAAAAGCTCGACATCACGCCGGCGAGCGAGTTGTCGCTCATCGCCTTTCCGACCGCCGATCTCTTCGGACGCAAGATCAACGAATTCGATCTCATCATCTTCGATCGCTATTCGAACCAGACTCTGCTGCCGTCAATTTATTTCGAGAACATCTCGCATTATGTCGAGAATGGCGGCGCCTTTCTCGCGGCGGTCGGCCCGGATTACGCGACGCTGCGCGGCCTCTATTATTCGCCGCTCGAAAATATTCTGCCTGCGCGTCCTGACGGCGCGCTCGTGGAGCTGCCGTTTCGCGCGCGCGTCAGCAAGGACGGCGAGAAACATCCGGTGACGCGCGGCCTCGCGGGCGCGAAGGCCGAGCCGCCGAATTGGGGCGAGTGGTTCCGTCAGGTCGACGCCAATGTGCTGCGGGGCAATTCGATCATGTCCGGCGCGCGCGACAAGCCGCTTCTTGTGCTCGCGCATGAGGGCAAGGGCCGCGTCGCGCTGCTGCTCTCGGATCAGATCTGGCTCTGGGCGCGCGGTTATGACGGCGGTGGACCGCATGTCGATCTGATGCGCCGTCTCGCGCATTGGCTGATGAAGGAGCCGGATCTCGAAGAAGAGGCGTTGCGCGCTTCGGCGCGCGGCCGCGAAGTGAGCGTCGAGCGCCAGACGCTGAAGGATACGGCGGCGCCGGTGATGGCGACGGCGCCTTCGGGCGCGCGCGAAGAGATCGCGCTGACGCAAAGCGAGCCCGGGCTGTGGCGCGCGCGCTTCGACGCGAAGGAGATGGGCCTGTGGCGCTTCGAGAGCGAAGGACTTACGGCGCTCGTAAATGTCGGTCCCGCGAATCCGCGCGAATTTCGCGAAGTGGCTTCGACAACGGAAAAGCTGCGTCCGCTCGCGGAAGCGACCGGCGGGACCGACATTTACGAGCGCCGTAAGTCCTTCGCTCTCGAAGCGCCA
>CAZCJY010000185.1:1889-3097 GCA_964498975.1 uncultured Methylocystis sp. | reverse complement strand
TCGCCATGCCGCGCATCGTCGAAATGCGCGACGCTAATCGCTACGGCGGCGCTGACTGGATCGGATTGAAGCAAACCGGCGCCTCGACGCTTGTCGGCGTCGAAGTCGCGCCGTTGGGCTTGGGCCTGTGGGCGATGCTCGCGTTGCTCAGCGCGGTGGTGGCGGCCTGGGCGTGGGAGGGGCGGCGGCCTCATTCTTGAGACCGATTGTGATAGGGTGCGTCATGAACCAACATCCAGCCGCATCGTTGTTCCCCGAGCCGCAGACTCTAGTGGGGACCTACCGCCGCTTTGGACCATTCGGGCCGGCTTACCAGATCATCGGCGTCCGCAAGGAGGAGAAGGCAGGAGATCGTTGGATGCGAATTCGCGTGCTCGAATCCGGTGAACTCGTCGATTACCGGTTTAGCGATATTCTCGACGATCCGAAGGAACGTTGATGTTCGCCATCGCGCGCGCTGCGGCGCAACGCGCTCGCCGAAGCCGCGACGCTGGATGACCGTGACGCGCGGCCGGGCGTTCTCGCCTTCGTGCCGCGCTATTCGAAGCTCTCGACCGCCACGTCAGCCTCCACCTGCACGCCGCGACGATCCAGCGTGAGCCGCTTGCGCTCTCCCGGCGCGCCGTGAAGCGCCGATAGAACGTCATCCTTCCCCGCGCCGCGCGCCACTACGCCATCGATCGCGACCAATTCGTCGCCGATCTCGACGCCGGATGGCCCCGGCGACGGCGTTCGCGACCGCGCGATCCCGCCGATCATGTAGCGCTCTCCCCGGCGCACCAATGTCATCGGCGGCTGGTCCAGCTCTTTAGGATCGGACGCCCTCTCGCGGCGCCAGTAGCTCATACGGCTGGGATAATCGATCGTCAGCTCATAATCGCGCAGCGCATTGCCGCCCAGCCAGCCGATGACCGGCGCGGGCGCGGCCCTTCGCCAATTGTCCCAGAAAAGATCGCCGAAAAGACCCTCGGCGAAAGCGCCCAGAACCGGCGCCGTGCCGAGAAAGCCGAGCTGATTGAATTCCACGCCGCCACTACGCATGCTCGGAATGCGCAACACGTCGCCTTCCTTCTCGAAAGCGAAATCCACCATGTTGCTATTTGCCGCGCCGACGGCGCCATGGGCGCGCCGCCAGTCCGGGCGCCGCGCGAGAAGGTCGCGCGCGACGTCGCCGCGCATCCAGCTGTAGCCGCTGCCGGCATCAATCG
>CAZCJY010000185.1:1254-1879 GCA_964498975.1 uncultured Methylocystis sp. | reverse complement strand
AACGGCAGCGCCTCGCCGTCGACCTTGGCTTCTATGGCGACAATCCCAGTTTCCGTATTCAGGCGCATCGGAACGGGAAGGCCCTCCGGCGGCTTAACTCCGGGCGCGTTGAGCGCAAAGAGACGCCGGCCGTAATCGATACGCAGAACGGAATCCGCAAACATCCGCGCGGGCAGCATCGCTTCGACGCGGCGCGGCGCGAAGAGGTGGGCGAAGGTGGGAACCCCAACGCCGCCGTCCCCGTCGACGACCTGATCCGCAGGAGTCTGAAATCGCCGTTCGCCAATAGCAAGACGCAACGGCGCGCCACGATCGAGGCCCAGCTCGCGATACAGAACATCCGTTAGAACAGGCGCGGCCATTCCCATGTTGAACCACGCGAGCGTCCTACGCTCGCGACCGTCCGCCGTCGTGAAGACGACGTCGAGAAGTATCCGGTTCGAGTCGAGGATGAACGGAACGCCTTCTTGTGCATGAGGCCTCTTGGGCGGCGCAGCGGAAGCGGAGACCGCTAGCGACACGCAAGCAAAGATCGCCGCGAACATCTTTCGCATGAAAAAGCCTTCCTGAAAGGATGAAAGATCTACCCGGCCTTTTGCTCTGACTCGACCGCCTCATCCGGCAC
>CAZCJY010000185.1:0-1244 GCA_964498975.1 uncultured Methylocystis sp. | reverse complement strand
GGCTGGCAGTCCAGCGCGCGGCAGATGGCGGCAAGCGTGGAAAAACGCACGCCGTTGACCTTGCCGGATTTCAACAGCGACAGATTGGCCTCGGTCACGCCAATCATCTGGGCGAGCGTTTTCGAGCGCATGCGGCGCTTGGCGAGCATCACATCGAGACGGATGACGATCGGCATCAGATGAATCCGTCCCTGTCGCTTTCGATCTCGTGCCCGAATTCCATGACATCGGCGACGACGTAAGCGAGAGCGCCGAAGATGAGCGCGAGAACCTCGTCTGCGTGAAACCAGACGGGATCGTTCGTCAGCCCGGCAAAAAGTATCGCGCGGTTCGCGGCGAAAGGCGCGAAAGCGTAGGCGCCAAGGCATGCAGCCAAGGACTTGATGAGGCGCGCATTCGCCGGCGCGAACACGACGCCTTGCGCATAGAGCCGGAAAAGCCTCCGGGCGTAAAAAAGAATCGCCAGCACGGGGGCCGTCAGGACGGCGATGGCGAGCGCCCCTGCGAGCCTTTGAGCGGAGGTGAACGTCGAAAGCGAAACGCGCCCGAGAGCAGGGTCGGCGCCATAGCCGATCCATAAGCCGCCGGGCCCGAAAGAGAGCATCGGGCCGTCGTAGATAAGCGCGGCGGTCATCAGTAGGATAGTCGCGCAGAGCGCTACAGCAAGCGTCCAGGTCAGCGCGGCGGCCAGTCGCGTGCTTCTGCGCCTGATGGCTTGCCGGCGAGCAGGCTCGAGGGGCGCCGCAGGCTCCGAAATATGTACGACATTCGCCATGGCTTCTTCCTTAGGTGAGTTATCGTAAAACAAAATTGATTTATGTAAAACGATAATTTTTGCCAGCGAGGGACGCCTTGCCGCGAACCTTGCTATTCTGCTGATGTCTGGAGAGATTCGCCTTGCCCCTCTACCGCTCAATCGGCCTCATGTCCGGCACGTCGATGGACGGCGTCGATGTCGCGCTGATCGAAACCGACGGCGAGACAAGCGTCTCCTTCGGGCCGACGGGCCATTATCCTTATAACGACGCCGACCGGGCGCTGCTGCGCAACGCGCTTGCAGAAGCCGCGACGCTGGAAGACCGCGACGCGCGGCCGGGCGTGCTCGCCTTCGCCGAGCGCATGGTGACGGACCGCCACGCCGAGGCCGTCGAGACGCTGCTCCGCGATAACGCCATCGAGCCCGCAAGCGTCGACATCGTCGGCTTTCATGGCCAGACCGTGCTGCATCGTCCAAAGCAAAAACT
>CAZCJY010000184.1:0-5649 GCA_964498975.1 uncultured Methylocystis sp. | reverse complement strand
GGGGGAGGGTTGGGGTGGGGGTTAGAAGAAACCGAGCTTCTTCGGGCTGTAGCTCACCAGCATATTCTTCGTCTGCTGATAATGGTTGAGCATCATCTTGTGATTTTCGCGCCCTATGCCCGACTGCTTATAGCCGCCGAAGGCCGCATGGGCCGGATAGGCGTGATAGCAATTCGTCCACACGCGGCCGGCCTGAATGGCGCGTCCGAAGCGGTAGCAGCGATTGATGTCGCGGCTCCACACGCCGGCGCCCAGGCCGTAGAGCGTGTCATTAGCGATCGCGAGCGCTTCGTCGTCGTCCTTGAATGTCGTCACCGACACGACAGGCCCGAAGATTTCCTCCTGGAACACGCGCATGCGGTTATGGCCCTTGAGCACGGTCGGCTTCACATAGAAGCCGCCGGCAAGTTCGCCGGGTAGCGCATTGCGTTCACCGCCGGCGAGCACTTGCGCGCCCTCCTGCTTGCCGATGTCGATATAGCTTAGGATTTTTTGGAGCTGTTCGGAGGAGGCCTGCGCCCCGATCATCGTTTCGGGATCGAGCGGATTGCCCTGCTTGATCTCGCCGACGCGCTTCAAAGCGCGCTCCATGAAGCGGTCGTAGATTTTTTCATGCACAAGCGCGCGGCTCGGACAGGTGCAGACCTCGCCCTGATTGAGCGCGAACATCACGAAGCCTTCAACCGCCTTGTCAAGGAAATCGTCGTCCTCGCGCGCGACATCCTCGAAGAAGATGTTGGGCGACTTGCCGCCGAGCTCCAGCGTGACCGGAATGAGATTTTGACTGGCGTATTGCATGATCAATCGGCCGGTCGTCGTCTCGCCGGTAAAGGCGATCTTCGCGATGCGGTTGGATGAAGCCAGCGGCTTGCCGGCCTCGAGCCCGAAGCCGTTGACGATGTTGAGAACGCCTTTCGGCAACAGGTCGCCGACGAGCTCCGCCCAGACGAGAATGCTCGCGGGCGTCTGCTCGGCCGGCTTGATGACGACGCAATTGCCGGCGGCGATCGCCGGCGCAAGTTTCCAGGCCGCCATCAGGATCGGAAAGTTCCACGGGATGATCTGGCCGACGACGCCGAGCGGCTCGTGGAAATGATAGGCGATCGTATCGTGGTCGATTTCCGAAATGCCGCCTTCCTGGGTGCGAATGGCGCCGGCGAAATAGCGGAAATGATCGATCGCGAGCGGAATGTCGGCGGCCGTCGTCTCGCGGATCGGCTTGCCATTGTCCCAGGTCTCGGCCGACGCGAGAAGGTCGAGGTTCTCCTCCATGACATCCGCGATCCGGTTCAGCATACGCGCGCGGTCCGCTACGCTGGTCTTGCCCCAGGCGTCCTTGGCGGCATGGGCGGCGTCGAGCGCGGCCTCGACGTCGTCCTTGTCGGAGCGCGCGATCTCGCAGACCTTCTGGCCGGTGATTGGCGAGATATTGTCGAAGTAGCGGCCGGCCTTTGGCTCCAACCATTGGCCGTTGATGAAATTGCCGTAGCGCGCCTTGAACGGCGGAGTGAGCGCGGCGAAAGTCTCGTGCTTGGTCATGGGGCGTTTCCTCGGGCGTTGCCTCGATCCCCGCATTGGCGTCGGCGGGCTGTTCTATTGTTTGCATTTTAGCGCAAATATCTAATGTGCGCAGCTTCGCCGCCAAGCCATGACACGCTAGTCCAAACACGCCTTCGACAGCGCCTGGAAAGCCCGGGCGCGGTGCGAGAGGGCCCGCGAGCCGTCGCCCGGCAGAGCATGTTTTTCCGCCGACATCATCTCCCCAAAGGTCTTGTCGAGCCCGTCGGGCTTGAAGATCGGATCATAGCCGAAGCCCTTCTCGCCCTTGGGCGGAAAGACGAGAACGCCGTCGACCCTGCCTTCGAACTGCTCGATATGGCCGTCGGGCCAGACGACCGCCAGCGCGCAAGTGAAATTGGCGCGATAAGGCGGCTTCGCGCCGCGCGCCTCAAGCTCGCGCTCGACCCGCGCGCAAGCGGCCTTGAAATCGCGGCCCTCTCCCGCCCAGCGCGCAGAATAGACGCCGGGCGCGCCGCCGAGCGCATCGACGCAAAGACCGGAATCGTCGGCGAAAGCCGGCAGTCCCGACGCCATGGCGGCGGCGCGGGCCTTCAGCAGCGCATTGCCGGCGAAGCTCGTCTCCGTCTCTTCCGGCTCCGGCAGGCCAAGGTCGCCGACCGAAACCGCGTCGACGCCATGGGGCGCCAGCAACTGGCGCAGCTCCCAGAGCTTGCCCGGATTATGCGTCGCGACAACGAGCTTGCCGGCGATCTTTCGCCTATCCATCCTTAAGGCTCCCCCGCCCTCTGCCGTTCATTTCGCGCGAAGGAGCATCATTGGGAGCGGCGATTTTCCATCCCGCCAAACGTTCGATTCGCTCGCCGATGCGCGCCAAAGCTATTCCTTTGCTTTAGGAAGGCGTTTCGAAGGCGCTGGAAAGCTGTGCTGATTGGCGCAATTAACTCCACCTTTACCCTGCTTCGCAACGATTGGGGAGGCGACAAGAACGGTTCCGGAAGGCGCCAGGCCAGGCGCGGCGATTTTTGCCGTTCGCAGCGATCCGGAAGATAAGGGATGAAATGACGTCTATTATCCTCATTGCCGATGACGATCCGGTTCAACGCCGCCTGCTCGAAGCCATGGTGCGGCGATTCGGCTACGAGGCGGAGACGGTGGAAAGCGGCGAGCAAGCGATCGCGCGGCTCACGCAACCGAGCGCGCCGCAGATTGCGCTGCTTATTCTCGACCTCGTGATGCCCGACCTCGACGGCATGGGCGTGCTCACGCGCATGCGCGAAATGAAGCTCGCGACGCCGGTGATCGTGCAGACGGCGCATGGCTCGATCGAAGCCGTCATTTCGGCGATGCGCGCAGGCGCCCATGATTTCGTGGTCAAGCCTGTCGGCGCCGAGCGCCTGCAAATCTCGATCAAGAACGCGCTGTCGGCCGATGCGCTCGCCGGCGAAGTGCGGCGCATCAGCCGCCGCGCGCAGGGCGCGTTGACGTTCAAGGATCTCGTCTCGCGCAGCGAGGACATGGCGCGCGTGATCAGGCTCGGCGAGCGCGCTGCGCATTCCTCTATCCCCGTGCTGCTCGAAGGCGAATCCGGCGTCGGCAAGGAGCTTGTGGCGCGCGCTGTTCAAGGCGCTTCGGATCGCAAGGGCAAACCTTTCATCACCGTCAATTGTGGCGCGCTGCCGGCCAATCTCGTCGAGTCGATTCTCTTCGGCCATGAGAAAGGCGCCTTCACCGGCGCGACCGAGAAGCATACAGGCAAGTTTCTCGAAGCCAATGGCGGGACGCTGTTCCTTGACGAGATCGGCGAATTGCCGCTCGACATTCAGGTGAAGCTGCTGCGCGCCTTGCAAGAGGGCGAAATCGATCCCGTGGGCGCCAAACGTCCCATGCGCGTCGACATTCGCCTCATTTCGGCGACCAATCAAAATCTGATCGAGCTGGTGAAGCGCGGCCTGTTTCGCGAGGATCTGTTCTACCGGCTCAATGTCTTCCCCATCAGCATTCCGCCGCTGCGCGCGCGCCGCGAGGACATCTCCGATCTCGCCCGCCGCTTTGCCGCGCGCTTCGCCGCCGAGGAGGGCCGCAATATTCGCGGCGTGACGGCCGAAGCGCTGTCGCTGCTGACGAGCTATGACTGGCCGGGCAATGTGCGCCAATTGGAGAACGCCGTTTTTCGCGCCGTGGTGCTCGCTGACGGCGACGAGCTGACGGTCGCCGAATTTCCGCAGATCGCAGCGCATGTCGAGGGCTATGACGTGCGCGTGCCGCCCCTTCCGGCGCCGGCCACAACGACGAGCGCGCCGCGCGAACGCGAGATCGTGCGCGTCGAAATCCGTGATCCGAACGCCATGCCGCTGCTCGGCCAAAATGGCGAAATCCGTAAGCTCGAGGACCTGGAGGCGGCGACGATCCGCTTCGCGCTGACCTATTATCGCGGTCAAATGTCGGAGATCGCGCGCCGTCTCGGCATCGGCCGCTCGACTCTCTATCGCAAGATGAAGGAATATGGGCTGGAGGAGGGATCCGAGAATGGTTCGGAGCCTTCCGATACGCTGGTGGCTTAGGCCCGCGAAACATGCGAGCTTCCCTGCCAAGGGAGGGTCCCATGACCATATTCGACATCGAAGCGACGACGATCGAGGGCGCCGAAAGGCCGCTGCGCGATTACGCCGGCAAGGCCTTGCTCATCGTCAATGTGGCGAGCAGATGCGGCTTCACCCCGCAATATGCCGGGCTCGAGGCGCTCTACCGCAAATTCGCCGACAAGGGCTTCGTCGTGCTGGGTTTTCCCTGCAACCAATTCGGCGCGCAGGAGCCGGGTTCGGAGAAGGAGATCGCTTCCTTCTGCTCGGCGAATTATGACGTGACTTTTCCGATGTTCGCCAAGATCGACGTCAATGGCGAAAGCGCCCATCCGCTCTATCGCCTGCTGAAGCACGAAGCGCCAGGGCTCCTTGGCTCGGAAGCCATCAAATGGAACTTCACGAAGTTTCTTGTCGACCGCGATGGCAAGGTCGTGAAGCGCTATGCGCCGACCGATACGCCGCAACAAGTCGAGAAGGACGTCGAGGCGCTGCTGTGAGCGCGATCGAAGCGCGCAAAGTCGACGACGGCGATCCGCTGGCCTTCGACGTGACGGTGCGCGACGAGAACAGCGAAACGAAGCATCGCGTCACGCTCTCACGCAAAGACTTCGAGCGACTGCGCAACGGCGCCGATCCGGCGCATGTGATCGAGGCCGCTTTCCGCTTCTTGCTCGACCGCGAGCCGAAGGAAAGCATTCTCGCGCGTTTCGACGTCAGCGTGATCGCGCGCTACTTCCCTGAGTTCGAACGGAAGCTGCCGGGATATCTCAGGTGAAGGGCGCAATGTCATTCCCGACAGGCCAAAGGCCTGATCGGGAATCCAGAGTCGCAACAAGCATCGTGGGCGTTGCTCTGGATTCCCGATTGCGCGCTTCGCGCGCGTCGGGAATGACAGGGGAGAAAGCCCTGTTCAAAAAGCGGCGCGCAGGCGCAGGCCGAAGACATTGATGGGCCCGCGCGCGCTGTTATGCGCCGGATTGACGAGCAGCTGATAATCGAAGGTCGCGTCCATATTCTTGCCGAAGCCGAGCTTGTAATAGGCCTCGAGATTCTTCTCGCCTGCATATGAAAGCGCGCCGTCGCCGATATAGACGCTGGCGCCGCCCAGACCGAAATAGCGCACGCGATCGCCATGCAAACCGCCCAAGGCGCCGGCGACGCCGATCTCATCGTCATCTCGGCCCCACAATTGGCCTGCGGCGACGAGGCCCATCGAGAGCTGTCTGTCGACATCGGTGTAATCGACCGTCTCGTAGCGGCCGTCGGTCATGCTCGCGCGCAGGAAAAACCCGAGATTCTGCATCAGCTGCTGCTTGATGTTGATTCCGCCGCCGATTTTTACAGATCGCCTGCGTATGCTGTCGACAACCGGGGGAAACTCGCCCGAGAGATACGCATAGTTGATGACGTCATCCATTTTGCTCAAATAGCCATTGTCGCCATAAGCAAGGAATTTTATCGCGCCGGGCTGATTGAAAAGCTCATAGCGTGCTTCTAGCTCCGCCACGCCCATAAACTGGCGAAAAAGCACCGGCTCGATGTCGAG
>CAZCJY010000183.1:825-5651 GCA_964498975.1 uncultured Methylocystis sp. | reverse complement strand
GCGCCGGCGATGCTCGTCGAAGGCTTCAACTTCTCATCGAAATCGAGCGGCATATAGAGCCGGCGCGCATTCGTGTATGATCACCGCGCTTCAACGGAGCGCCGCCATCATGCGAATCCCCAACGCCGACACTTGCGAGATTGTCATTCCTGACAGGCTGGAGGCCTGATCGGGAATCCAGGGCTTCTTCAAGAATATTGGGCTTGCTCTGGATTCCCGATCGGTTCGCTTGGGCGAAGCGTCGGGAATGACATGCCGAGCGATCAGTCTGGAATGGCCTTATGCGTCTTGTCATCCTAATCGTTGCCCTCGTCTTCGCCGCGCCCGCGCAGGCGCTCGACAAAATCAGCTTCGCCACCAATTGGCGCGCGCAGGCCGAACATGGCGGCTTCTATCAGGCGCTCGTCGACGGAACTTATGCGCGCTACGGCCTCGACGTGACCATCATGCAAGGCGGCCCGCAGCTCAATGCGCGGCTGCTGCTCGCGGCGGGGCGCGTCGATTTCGCCATGGGCGCCAATACGATCCAGATGTTCGAATCCGTGCAGCAGAACGTGCCTGTCGTCACCGTCGCGAGCCTGTTCCAGATCGATCCCGTGATCTTCATGTCGCATCCGGGCGAAGGCCTGGATCGTTTCGAGGATTTGCCGAAGGCGACGGCTTTCATCGCCAACGACATGCGCGTTTCCGTGTGGCAATGGCTGAAGCAGGCCTATGGCTTTAGGGACGAAAACACCAAGCCCTATAATTTCAATTCGGCGCCTTTCATCGCCGACAAGAAATCCATCCAACAGGGCTTCCTTACCTCCGAACCATACGAGATCGAGCGTCAGGGCGGCTTCAAACCCAATGTGTTTCTTCTGCCCGATTATGGCTACGACAGCTATTCGACCACGATCGAGGCGCGCGCCGAAACGATCGCAAAAAATCCCGATCTCGTGCAGCGTTTCGTCGACGCCTCCATCATCGGCTGGTACAATTACATTTACAGCGACAATGCGCGCGCGAACGCCATGATCAAGCGCGACAATCCGGAGATGACAGACGGCCAGATCGCCTATTCCATCGCCAAGATGAAGGAGCGCGGGGTCATCGATTCGGGCGATGCCCTGACGCTCGGCGTCGGCGTCATGACCGACGCGCGCATGCGGAGCTTCTTCGACAAGATGGCGAAGGCCGGCGTCGTTCCCGCCGATCTCGATTACAGACGCGGCTATACGCTGCGTTTCATCGGCAAGAAAATCGGCATGGAGCTGCGGCCGAAATGATGCGTGTTAAGCCGTCATGCCCGCGCTTGTCGCGGGCATCCATGATTGAGGCCGCGGGATGCGTGGACGGCCGGGTCAAGCCCGGCCATGACGCGCGCTGGCCGTCAAGAGCGCGCAAATGACCTCGCGCGCGGTCGTCTCGCTGCATGGCGTCGGCAAGACTTTTCCCAATGGCGTCACCGCGCTCGCCGGCTTCGATCTCGACGTGCGCGAAGGCGAGACGCTGACGCTGCTCGGCCCCTCTGGCTGTGGCAAATCCACCGTGCTGCGACTCATTGCGGGCCTTGCGCAGCCGAGTATTGGCGCGATCACATGGAGCGAGTCGCAAGCGAAAAACAATATCGGCTTCGTCTTTCAGGACCCGACGCTGCTGCCCTGGGCGAGCGTTTTCGAGAATGTCTTTCTGCCGCTGCGACTCGAGGGCGCGGCGCGCCAAGCGGCGACGCCCCGCGTCGAAAAAGCGCTGGCGCATGTCGGCCTTTCCGAATTTTCGCGCGCGCTTCCACGCGAACTCTCAGGCGGCATGAAGATGCGCTGCGCCATCGCCCGGGCGCTGGTCACAAATCCGGCGCTGATCCTCATGGACGAGCCCTTCGCCGCGCTCGACGAGGTGACGCGCTTCAAGCTCAATGACGACCTCCTGGCGCTCAAGCGCGATTTCGGCGCGACAATCGCCTTCGTCACCCATTCGGTGTTCGAGGCGGCCTATCTCTCGACCCGCATCGTCGTGATGTCGAAAGCGCGCGGCAGAATCGTCGAAGAGATCGCCATCGATCCCATGCTCACGCGCGATGAAGAGTTTCGCTTGAGCGACACATTCTCCGATATCTGCCGGCGCGCCTCGCGCGCATTGCGCGTCGCCATGGGAGAGACGACGCCATGAGAACGCAGAGCCCGGCGCGGAATTTGCGCGACATCGGCGTGCCGCTCGCGGTTTTCTTCGCCGCGCTCGCGTTCTGGGAAGCGATCGTCAGGCAGCAGGCGATCCCGCCCTACATCCTGCCGGCGCCGAGCGTCATTCTTGCGAAGCTCGTCGAAGATCGCGAACTGCTGTTCTCGTCGCTGCTTGTCACGCTTGGCGTGACCTTCGAGGCGCTTATCATCGCCACCGTCTGCGGCGTGGCGCTCGCCTTGCTCATTACGCAGTCGAAATGGCTGGAGCGCGCGCTGCTGCCATTCGCCATCGTGCTGCAGGTAACGCCGGTCATCGCCATCGCGCCGCTGCTGCTCGTCTATCTCCAACCCGGCAACGCCGTGCTCGTCTGCGCCTTTCTCGTCGCCTTCTTTCCCATTCTGTCGAATATGTCGCTTGGACTCGCCTCGGTGGACTACGGTCTGCGCGATCTTTTCGATCTCTATCGCGCTTCGCCCTGGCAGAAGCTGATCTATCTGCGTCTGCCGGCAGCGCTGCCGCAGTTCCTGACCGGCCTCCGCATCGGCGGCGGCCTCGCGCTCATCGGCGCCATCGTCGCGGAGCTTGCGGCCGGCGCCTCCGGTCAGGGAACGGGCCTCGCCTTTCGCATTGTGGAAGCAGGCTTTCGCCTCGACATTCCGCGCATGTTCGCGGCGCTGGCGCTGATCTCCGTGAGCGGACTTGCGATTTATGGCGGGCTCGCCGTGCTGTCGTATTACCTGCTGCGCGGCTGGCATGAGAGCGCAAGGGTGAGGGGAGAATGATTCTCATCAGAGATATTCGGGAGGGGGACGCCGAGGCGTGGCTAAGGCTATGGTCAGGCTACAATGACTTTTCCGAAGCGATCATCCCCGCTGAGGTGACAGAATGCACCTTACGCCGCCTTCTCGATCCAACGTCAGCGTTGATTGGCCGCATTGCGGAAAAAGACGAACGCGTCGCCGGCTTCTCCATTTCCGTGCTGCACGAGAGCACATGGACCTTGCCATTGAATTGCTACCTTGAAGACTTGTACGTCGATCCTGAGTTTCGCGGCGGCGGCGTGGGACGCGCGCTGATTCAGGATCTCATCGGTCTCGGACGCGCGCGCGGATGGTCGCGTCTCTACTGGCACAGCCAAGCAAGCAACGCGCGCGCGCGCGGGCTCTATGACGAGTTCGTCCAGGCCGACGGTTTCGTGCGCTACCGCCTGACGCTGTAGCTGTCATTCGGAATTTGACGAACCGTTCGGATGTCATTCCCGACATGCGCGAAGCGCGTGATCGAAAATTCAGAGTCACGACAGGAATCTTGAATATTGCTCTGGATTCCCGGTCGGACCTTTGGTCCGCCGGGAATGACCATCCGGGTCGTTCAAACCAACGATGCCTCACTGCTCCGCGAGGCCTCCCACTTCGTCGAGGTGATAGACGTCGTCGCGGAAGTGCACGACGCCGTCAGCCGACGCCCAGCCGGTCATATAGACCCATACGACCGGCACGGGATGCGAAAGCTTCACCTCCTCGCGCTCGCCGGAGGCGATCTTGGCGTTGATTTGCGCCGTGTCGAGCTGCGGTCCGGAGGCGCCATCGAGAATCCACGCCGCAAGATCGATCACGCCCTGCACGCGCACGCAGCCATGCGAGAGGAAGCGATAATCGCTCGCGAACAAATTGCGCGACGGCGTGTCATGCATATAGACCGAATAGGGATTGGGCATTGAAATGCGGATCGAGCCCAGCGAATTATTGGCGCCGGAATCCTGACGCAGCGTGTAATGCGTCGCGCGTTCGCTCGCCCAATTCACCGAGCGCGGATCGACCTCCTCGCCGCGCCCATTCAGGACGCGAATGTGCGAGCGCGTGAGGTAGGACGGATCCTTGAGCATTTTCGGCGCGATTTCGTTCTTGATGATCGAGACCGGCACCGTCCATGTCGGATTGATGTTCACCGCGACGACCTTCGCCTGCACTTCCGGCGAATGATGCTCGGGGTCGCCGACGATCGCGGCGTAGCGGCGCACCACGCGGTCGTTCTCCACCGCGTCGACGGCGGTCGAAGGAATATTGACGACGATATAGCGCGACCCGAAGGGGAAATTTACGCCGGCAAGGCGCTGCGCGCTTGAGGCGAGTTGCCGGAAGCGCGTCGCCGCCGGCACGTCGAGCTCGCGCAGCGTGGCGCCGGCGACGACGCCCGTCTGCTTCAGCCCCAAGCGAAACTGGAAGCGCTTCACCGCGGCGGCGAGATTGGCGTCCCAGCTCTGCTTTCCCGTATCCGTCAGCGAATCGTCCTCGGCGGCGAGGCGCCGGCGCAGATTGGAGACCGCAGGCCCTTTGGAGCCGGGCCGCAGCGAAACGCCGACCTTAGGCCAGCCGCCGAGATCGACGATCTGCACATAACGCTCCGAAGCCTTGGAGGTGGTGAAGAAAGTCTCGGGCTGCAGCGCCGGGGCCGGATCGTCGGAGAGCGCCATTTCATGCGGCTGCGCCGGGGGCTTGGGCTTTGGTTTCGGCTTTGGCGCGGTCGCCTGCTGCGCGGGCGCGGCGCCGGGTTCGGCGGCGGGCGCGCTCGTCTGCGGCGCAACGGGAGCGGCGCCCAGCGGCGGCGCAGGTTGCGCGGGCGCAGGCGCAGCGGCGGGAGGCGCGGCGTCCGGCGCTGCGGTC
>CAZCJY010000183.1:0-815 GCA_964498975.1 uncultured Methylocystis sp. | reverse complement strand
CCGCAACCGAGAGAAGCGCGCTTCTCATGCAGGAATTTCTTGTCATCGCTTCGCCATTACGCCGCAAGTCGCGTGCGCCCGTTGGTTTTGCGTCGCATGGTTTTCGACCGCGCGGCGCCGCCGGTCAATAGAGTTCGATCCTCGCCGCCGTCCACATCGGAAGAATCGACCGATTGTTAAGCTGGCGGTTCTGTGCTCTATTTTCCAGGTATTTTTCTATTGCTTTGGAGGGAGACATGTTTGCATTCGGCTCATTTCTCGCGTCATTGACGGGAAGATTCGCAGGGGCGGCGCTGATGGCGCTCGCAGTGACGGCGAATTCTTCCGCCGCCGAGTTGAAATACGCCAATCAGGGCGTGAAATGGACGCCCGCCGAACGCAAGGATTTCTACAGCCTCGACCAGGGCGCGCGAATCATGCCCTTCGCCTGGATCAAGGCGCTGAAACATCCCGACGGGACAGGCTTTCTCAACGACGGTTTCGCCCGCTACGGCTATTTGTCGAACATCGACAGCCCAACGCCGGGCCTGCCGGTCGGTTTTCTTGTCGCCGACGACAATCTGAGCATGACCTGCGCCGCCTGCCACACGCGTCAGATCGATGTTGGCGGCGTGTCCTGGCGCATCGACGGCGGACCGGCGCTCACCGATTTCCAGAGCTTTCTGGCCGACGTCGACGCGGCGTACGAAAAGCTGTTGGCTGACCGCGCCGCTTTCGCGGCCTTCGCCAAGGATGTCCTGGGCGGTTCGCCGAGCGAGGGTGCGACGCAGGCCCTGCACAGAAAGGTCGACGACTGGTTCGCGCCCTATCATACG
>CAZCJY010000182.1:0-5661 GCA_964498975.1 uncultured Methylocystis sp. | reverse complement strand
GCTATCAGGCCGTCCACATATGGTCTTACAGAATCAAGTCCTGCGGACTTTCCAGAGGCACCACGACAGGCATCGTATCGCCGACCGCCTCTCGCGCATCGACCCGCGTGGACAAAGGATCGAACTTCTTGAGATCGCCGAAGTCACATCCCGTAGCCGCTTCAAGATCCTTAATGGCGATCTGGAACGTGCGATAGGGGCCGAGCACGAAACCTTCGACAGTTTCCGAGCGGCCGCGATCTTCCAAAAGCTTGCGGATCATTTGCCCCTGGCTAAGGAGATAGGCGGTCACATGCAGCTTGTCCTCGTCTGCGTCGATCATCGCCACGACCTTCCAGAACTCCAGCGGCACGCGCAGATTCTCTTCTTCGAGGACCGGATCTTCGTCGGTATAGACTGGCGCAGTGAATACGTTCGCCTTGAAGCCATGCGTACGCGAGCTGTCGAGGATATAGTTCTCGAGCCCCTGCCACAGAGTCTTGCCTTGATTGAGAGTGGCGTGCTGCGGCGCGGCGTTCGTATAGTGAAATGTGTCGCCATTGGCGAGGCGGGCGTCGGCGCCCCAATTCGGATCCTCGCGGCGCACCATATGGCCGCGATCGATGCTCGCGTCCTTATAGGCCGCTTGTCCGTGCTGAATTTTCTTGTCGATACGGTCGTCGAAAAACCATTTGTCGCCGGAACGCTTGACGCGTACCGAGTTTTCGCCGTCGATATTGACAGCTGTAACCACCGGCAGCTTGAAAGCGGCAGAAAAGATCACGCCGAAATGCGTATAACGCAATTCGTGCGGGCGATCGGCCATGGCATCCGAGGGCTTAGCCAGTCCTCCTTCGATTTCCGCAGGCAGTTTTGGCCACGGTGTCCCGAATCCATCGCCAAGGAAACCGACGTCGAAACCGTCTCGATCGACGAGGTCGGCGGCGCTGTGGTGGCCATCAGCCGCCTCCTGTGTGGCTTCGCCCGGCAAAGCGCCAGCGTCGACCGAAGTTAGTGAACCGGCGAGCAACTGTTTGATCGTCGTGACGCTGACAGCACTGTTTTCAACGCCGTACACCCCAGCAAAATGCAAACCTACGGCGCCTTTCTGTTCGAGGCTGAAGAGAGGCGATCCGGAATTGCCGCCGAGCGAGGTGCAGTCGTGGGTTAATACCGCGCCCGGCGGCCGCTCCTTGATCCTTCCCGGCGCAAATCTTTTGACGTCGTAGAGATCACGGAAATATTCGTCCATCGCGGTTCTGTCGTTGCGCGAGTCGAAGGCTGGGTAGCCGATCAATGCGACGAGTTCGTCCTTCGCCGCTTCATTTGCAGCGAGCGGCACAGGATCCGGCATGAGCCAGTTTCCGTCCCCGAATTTCTTGACCTTCAGCAACGCCATGTCGGCGGCGACGTCGTCGGCAAGATAGACGACCTCTATCGCCTGAGCGACGCGCGCGTCCTGAGGTTGGGCGCCAAACTCCTCATTGAAATCGATCTGTGCGCCATAGCGGATGCCTGTCACCGGCGAGCGCATGAACACGCACTTGCCGTCCGCGACTCGTTTGGCCACCAGTTGCGCGACATGACGGTTTGTCAGCACCAGATGACCGTCGGCCTTTTTATCGACGACCCACCCGGTGCCGCCCCACGCCATGCTGTGATTGACGAATTCGATGCGTCCAACCGATGGCACCATTGATTCAGCGCCCGCGATCTTGGCGCTGATGTCGGCAGGAAAATCGTCCAGCGGCTCCAACATGACCTTGCCGCCCCTCACCACCAACGGCGGGCGACCTGTTCGCTTAATGATCGCCTCCAATCCGATCGGCGGAACGGCGGCGGCCATGCTCTCCAAGCCCGAACGCCTGGCGCTGAGCGCGTCGAGCACCTGCTCACGACGCAACCCGAACCTGGCGACGTCGAAGCGTCCTTCCTCCACCGCTTTTGCAGCGGCGTCGAACATGTGGGGCGACCGCGCGCGCATGGCTTCGAGGCGATTGAGGCTTTCTTCCTGGCTCATGACTTTCATCTCCCAAACAAACCGAAATATCTGATGCGAAATTAAAACGAAGCGGCGACGTCAGCGCCCGACGATTCCCTCCAAACCTTGCACGCCCGCCGCGGCGACGGCGTTGCGCAAGGTTGGACTCGCCGACACTGCTCGCATTACACCTTCAGTGGATTCCGGATGGCGCTCGCGCGCATAGCGGTTTCGCGTCAGCGCGAGATGCGACAATTCAGCTGCAAAACGCCGTTGATCGAGAGCCATGACGGCGGCTTCGCTCCCTCTGGTCTCGGCGATCAGCGTGCGCAAGGAATGATAAGGATCAGAGGCTTCCGCTGTCGGCGCCGCCTCGGCGAAGGCGAGCGCATGACGAAGCAACGCCTCGGTGTCGACGATTCCCGCGCCCATCGAGGATGTGTCGAAACCAGCGGGCCGCCTCGCCGTCTCACGCAGAAGCGACACGAACAAATTCTGCACCGAACTGGCGCCCGCCATGGCTTTGACCCGCGCCACTGTATGATGCCCGACCCAGAGCGCCGCAACGCCGGCAGTGATCGCCACGGCAAAGGACGTGCCCTGTCCGCCCGCCACCACATCAGGACCGCCGCCATCCTGCGGGTCGCGCTTGGCGCGCGGAACGAATTCGCCAGGCGCGCTGATGTCAACGGCATCCCCGCGGCATGTGCCGCGCCATGGCCTGTCGTTGACGTCGGTTCCCGCGACGGCGACTACTTCTTCGTAGCGCGCGGGCCAAACGACGAGCCGAATGCAATTGCCTGCCGCCGCCAAAACAACAACGCCGTCGGCGATGGCGCGGCCGATCGCTGCGCGCAGCGCAGAACTCCATGCGCCGCCCAGGCTCATCGTGATGACATTTGCGCGATTACGTCGCGCGTGCTCGACGGCCGCGGCGACGCGGCCATGATCGAACACAATGACGCTTTCGATCGCGCGTACCGGAACCAGCGTCACCAAGGGCGCCGAGCCCGCCATCACGCCGCGCTTTCTGCTGGCGACGACGCTCGCCGTGCCTGTTCCATGGCCGGGATTGCCGGAATAATTCAACGGATCGACGGCGCCCCGCTTGTTCGCGACAAAATCATAGGCGCGCGCCTGATCGATCGCGCCGCCTTCGAGCTCCCGATGATCGGCGACGCCGGTGTCAGGCTGGAATACGCTGATCCCCTCGCCTCTCGCTTTGCCGCCAGCCGTCGGCGGAAGAGTCCACGCCGTACGCGCATTGATTCGATCAAGCGCCCAGTGCGGCTGGCCTGGAGTAATGTCCTGGTTCTCAGGCGTCCAACAGCCGAGCAAATCGCCGACGCTTTCAAGATTGGCGGGCGGCTCGACAAAAAAATCCGTGCCGAGCTCGGGTTCCGCCGTCGCCGCGCCGGTCGCGTCGGCGATGGCGTAGCCGAGCTCGAAAGCCTGACCTTCTATTGCATCGAGATCGACGTCGAGGACGTCGACGGCGATAAAACCCTGCAACGACTCGTCAGTCGCGCCGCCTTCCGGCGGCGCAAACAAACGCGATGCGGTTACGTTAAGGCCGAGCTTCTCGCGCACCTCGGCGGCGACGTCGTCAGGATCTTTAGGACCGTCGAATTCCAGGATGATGCGTAACGACCGATGCGCGGCAGCTCTCGCGCCTTCTGCCGGTGCGGCGCTTTGACGACCCAGCGCGCGCTCTACAATATTTTTGCGTTTCATCTCTCTTGACACTTGTCATTTCATTGCAAAAAACAACTTTATCATATCAATTTAATCGCCACCCCGTTTTGACTGTCAAGCTTATTTTGTGCGCGACGCTGCGATTTGTCGCAGTCGCACGCGATATGAATGCAATATGACGACACACTCAGTCCGCGCGATGCATTTTATCGACCGCCATGCAATCGATTGACGTCACGCATTTTATAGGCGGGCTACACGCAAAGCCTCTCTTCCATGCTCGCCAACGTCGCTTTCGCGTTTCGTGAACGCTACGACAAGCAGGTGCGCGTCGGAACCAGATGTCGCGTCGAGCGTTATCTCCACGATTGCCCGGCACTTGCTTGCGTGTCGCCTTTGAGATTTTTTCCGCTGCGAGATGTCGGGGCCAATCGATCATTTATTGTGCTATTGGAGGAGGCTTTGATGCGCATCCCCGTTCTCGTTGTTCTTCCCAAACAGGAACCTCTGCAGGAATCCGCGACAGCCGGCTTGGAAGGCAAGCCGCCAACCGATTTGTCGCGCGCGCGGGCGCCGCGCGGCGTCACGCTTGATTCCAATTTTGCGGCCGTGCCACTTGGGAGCGGCGCTGCAGCGCCGTCGCTTGAGTCTTTCACGCCCGAGCGCTCCGAATCTTTTGCCGTTCGCGGCTTTCTGGACGCGGAAAGCCCGGAAACGATTCCGACGACGGCCGATGGACAGCCGCTCTTCGCCGATCCTATCATTGAACCCTTCGTCACCTGCGGCGGTACACCGCCCGTTGGCGACGCGGCGGCCATTGCGGCGAAACTGAATGTCGCTGCGCTCGCGGCCATGGGGCTCAATGGCGATGGCGTCGCGATCGCGGTAATGGATACGGGAATCAATCTACCTCATCTGACCGCCAAACTTGGCTTTGCACCGAAATTCGACGCCGCGAATTCGTGGTCGGCGCCGGGCGTGCCGACTGCGCCCGGCGCGCATCCCGTCGGACATGGCACGATGTGCGCCTTCGACGCGCTCATTGCGGCGCCGAAGGCGACATTGCTCGACTTTCCAATTTTGAGAGGAAGCGCGCCCGGCGGCAGCATCATGGGCGGCTTCTTGAGCATAGCCTTGATGGGTTTCGCACAATTGCTAGTCAATTGGGGCGTCGCTTTCTCTCCAACCGGCGTGCGCAAGTACAAGGCGCTTATTTCGACAAATAGCTGGGGTATTTTCCACCCGAGTTGGGATTTCCCTGCTGGCCACCCGGGCCGATATCTGGACAATCCGAACCATCCCTTCAACGTCATCGTTTCGACGCTTGTGCGCGCCGGCGCGGACGTTATCTTCGCGGCGGGTAATTGCGGAACGGATTGCGCCGACGGGCGCTGCCAGGGCCGGACAAGACACACGATCATGGGCGCGAGCGCCCATGGCGAAGTGCTTACGATCGCGGGTTGCGACACGACCGATAAGCGCGTCGGCTATTCTTCTCAAGGCCCGTCGATTCCGGGCATGTATCAAGAGAAGCCGGACATTACCGCCTACACCCATTTCAAGGGGTCCGAGGCGTTCGGCGTAGGCTCTCCCGACAGCGGAACATCTGCGGCTTGTCCCGTTGCGGCAGGCTGCGTGGCGGCGCTGCGAACCAAGGTGGCGTTGAACGCCGTCGCGCCTGACATCATGATCCAGACGCTTCGGCAAAGCGCACGCGCGGCCTTGCCGGGACAGCGCGGATGGAACCAGGATTATGGCTTCGGCATCATCGATCCAGTGTCGGCGGCGTCTAGTTTTGGCGTCGCATGAACGGGCGAGCGCTACTGCGTTCAGCCGGGCGGGGATGTCGCGCATAGTGCTCCAGAACTACGGCGCGGAAGGAGAACGAGATGGCGCTTATGACCGTTACAGGCCCCAAGGGGCCGCCGACATTGGCGGAGGCCGCGGCCCAGTTGGGCGTCGCCGTCGAGGATCTCAATGCCTCGTTTGGCGTCGTGCCGATTGAT
>CAZCJY010000181.1:0-5701 GCA_964498975.1 uncultured Methylocystis sp. | reverse complement strand
TCACGGTGATGCTCGCCAATCCCGGCCCGCTGCGCACCCGCATGCGGGCGCAGGCGATGCCGGGCGAAGACCCAACGACGCTGAAGACTCCCGAAGAATTTGCAAAAAAATGCCTCGCGCTGCTGGCGCCGGAATGGCGCGAGAGCGCGAGGCTTTATGATTTTCCTACCGACCGGCTCATGGATTTCCGCGCGCCGGCCTGATAGCGCGCGGACCGGCCGCACGCCTTCGCTTAATGGTGATGAGCGCCCGTGTGCCAGTGGGTGTGGTGCTTATGGCCATGGTAGTGGTGGTGGGCATGGCCACGACGGAGCGCGGGCGGAGGCGGCGGCGGCGGGACATAAACGAGCGTCAGGCTCTCGACGCCGGCGGTCCAGCCGAAGCCCGAGCCGGCCTGCACATTGAAGGGCTGCAGCGAGAAAGTGTTGTCGGAGCCGCCGACAAGCGCCGAGCCGCCGCCGCCAATGCCGACCTTGGCCGATACGCCAGGACCAACGTAAGTGCCGGCGAGCGCCCCGGGGCCGATATGATCCGTCGCCGCGACAACGCCCCAACCGAGTTCGCCTGGTCCATTGATGGTCACATTCGCGCCGACCTTGGTCAGCGTGCCGACGTAATGGGCCGGAATGCCGCCTTCGGCGTCGTCGCGATAGGCGCAGTCGATCTGCTGATTCTCGATGAGAACGCTGATGCCGCTGCCCAACAGACGGCATTGCAGCGTGCCAACGCGATCGCCGGCGAGAGCGGCCGCCGGCGTCAGCAGCGCAAGAACGCAGGCGCCGCTCAACGCGCGACCCAATCCAAATTTCAGCATACAGTCCTCCTCTTCCTATCCCTGCGGCTTGCGCCATTCTTATGCGATAGCAGAGCTGCTACGCACAAGTTGGAGTTATAGATCAACCGCGGAATTGCAATAGCGACGTCCTTACGAGGCGCAGCCTCTGCATAGGCTTTGTCATAAGTGAATCTCGTGCGGCGGCGCACAGGCCACGCCGAATGCGCGGTCTTTTCCATTATAGCCGCTTGACGCTATCATGCCGGCCCGGCGTCGCGCTTGCAAACGGCCGGGCGGCGACCGATTTACGCATATAGCTGTAGCGCACCGAGGCTGGCTGTGCCCGAGACCTATCCGCTTCCCGTTCCGTTGGACCAGGACCTTTCCGAGTCCGACCTTGCCGCACTGCGGGCCGCCGTGGCGGCGCTCGAGCGCCAGAGCTTCGCCGCGCGCCTTGCGGTCGTCGCGGGGCGGCGGGCGGGGCTTGGCGCCATGACGCTTCCCCCGCGCCTGCATGCGGCGGCGACGAGCGCCGCGCAAAAGGCGCTGACGGCGGCGATGAAAGTGGCGCTGGCGAGCCTCAACGGCCGACCGGCAAAGGATTCGGCGCGATTTCACAGGCGTTTAGCGGCCGTCACGGGAGGCGTCGGCGGCGCCGTCGGCCTTGCGAGCCTGCCCCTCGAATTGCCGTTGTCGACGACGATCATGCTGCGCTCGATCGCCGAGATCGCGCGCGCCGAAGGCGAGGATCTGCGCCACCCGCATGCGGCGCTCGCCTGTCTGGAAGTTTTCGCGCTTGGCGGCCATGCGACCGGGGGAAATGTGCTGGAGGGCGGCTATCTCGCGCTGCGCGCGGTCCTCGCCAAATCCGTCACCGATGCGGCGCGCTTTATCGCCGCCCGCAGCGTCGCCGACGAGGCGGCGCCGGCGCTGGCGCGGCTCATCGGCCAGCTTGCGGCGCGTTTCGGCGTCATCGTGTCGCAGAAGACGGCGGCGCAGGCCGTGCCCCTCATCGGCGCCATCAGCGGCGCGGCGATCAACCTCGCCTTCACCGAACATTTCCAGACGTTGGCGCGCGGCCATTTCGTCGTGCGGCGTTTGGAACGGCTCTACAGCCCGGCCATCGTCCACGCCGAATACGTAAGAATCGCGCGCGCTGAAGGCTATTGGAGCGACCCCTCGCACGCAGCCTAAAGCATTTCGAGGCGCTATCGCAGGCGGCGCGTCGCCTCCGAAAGATGGCCGACCTGCTTCATCGTCGCAATGTTCGACTCGTTTTCTTCGAGCAGGATGAAATCGGCGCCGGCGAGATTTTCATCGAGTTCGTCGAAGGCGGCGGAGAGACGTTCGCCGTTGGAGGCGTCGCCCGGCGCGCGGCGATAATGTCCGAGTTCGACGCTGTTGTCCTCGGTGCGCATGTAGAACCAATAGTCGATCTGCGGCGGACAGGGCGCGAGAGTCGCGGCCGCCAGAACCTGATGCACAAAGCTGCCGCCCATGGCGAGCAGCCGCGGCGTGTGGGCGCATGCGCTGGCCTCCCCCGCCCTGCCGATCGCAGCAGTAGGATAATGCGCGTCCGGCCACAAGAGATTGAGCAGATCGAGGAGATCGCGGTCGGTGCCGAGGGCTTCAGGCGCGGGTGCCGAGGCGAAGTCCAATTGGCCGATCGGCGAGGCCGGAAGCGCGCGCGTCGCCTCTTGCAACGCCAGCGCGCCGCCGACGCTGTTCCAATGCGTGCCGCCGCGCGGGAAAAGCGGGATTGCGTGTTTGGGGCGCTCGGCGCTCATCAGTCCGGCGCCGTCGACATGGCGCACGCCATTTTCGTTTAGCGCAGCAAGATAGGGCGCGAGCTTGTCGGGCATCGACGACGCGCGCCGCGCGCAGGAAGCGGAAGCCGGCAAATCTTCCGGATAGCGCGCGGCTTTCGAGGGCGAGACGAGATAGACGAAACTCTTGCCCCGAGTCTGCGCCGCGTTCTCTATCTCGCGGAGCGTCGACGCCCAGGCGTTGATGCGCGCGAGATCGGGCGCGCCGCCGCGCGCGCAAAATTCGCCGATGTAGGACTGCTCATAGAGCTGGGCGTTACGGCCGACGACGACGCCGGGCGCCGCAGAGCCGCCGAACAGCGAATAGACAAGCTGGTTTTTCGCGCGCACCGCGATCGGAAAGACCGGCGACGCCCTGCCGAGATTGATCGAAACCGCCTTTTGCAATTCACCGGAGAGAAAGGCGTCGAGCGTCCAGGGCGCGGGCTTCGGCCTGGCGACGCCAAACAGCGGCGAAGCGCTGCGGATGCGCAGTTTCGGCCAGTCGCGCTCGACGGCGAAATTCCAAAGATTGGCGAGAAAGAGAAAAGCGATGAAGCCGGCGCAAGCGAAGATGGGGAGGCGGGCGAATGTGATGCTTTTCACTGCCGCTCTCCCCTCATCGCGCCGTCATTGCGAGGAGCAAAGCGACGAAGCAATCCAGAGAACACCTCGCGGCTCTTGATTGCTTCGCTTCGCTCGCAATGACGATTGCCGCACATCGTTCTAAAACCGGAAATAGATGAAGGGTTTGAATGGATCGGCGAGGCCCTTCGCCAGCGCCGCGACGAACAGGATCGACAGCGCGCTGTTCGACACGAGGGCGTAATGGCGCGCCGCAACCGCCCAATCGAAGCCCTCAAAATACAAGGCGACGCGCTGCGCGACGCAGATCGCCGCCGAGATTAGCGCGATGACGATATATTCTTCAGGAATCGCGACAGGTGCGCTCGCTTGCGCCCATGGCTGCGCCATCAGCGACAACAGCGCGCCCGCCTGAGTGAGCGAGACCGCGCGAAAGAGCGTCCATCCAACGACGACGACGAACATTGTGACGACATTGGCGAGCCAATCCGGCAAGCGCTCCAAACGCTTCACCAGAAACAGCCGATCGAGCACGAGGAACACGCCGTTATAGGCGCCCCAGGCCACATAGGTCCAAGCGGCGCCGTGCCAGATGCCCGAGGCAAGGAAGCAGACCCACAGATTGAAATAGGTGCGCGCTTCGCCACGCCGGTTTCCGCCGAGCGGAAAATAGAGATATTCGCGTATCCAGCTTGTCAGCGACATATGCCAGCGCCGCCAGAAATCGGTGATGCTGGTCGCGACATAAGGCATGTTGAAATTTTCAAGCAGGCGGAAGCCGAACATGCGCGCGAGCCCGATCGCCATGTCGGAATAGCCGGAGAAATCGAAATAGATCTGGAAGGTGAAGAAAATCACGCCCGCCCAGGCTTCGACAAAGCCGAGCGCTCCCACGTCGCGCGCGAAGATCATATCGGCGCCGCTGGCGAGCGTGTCGGCGAGCAGCAGCTTCTTCACGACGCCGAGCATGAAGCGCGAAAAGCCCATGACGAAATCGTCGACGTCGGCGTGGGGCATTTCCTCGAACTGGCGCGCGATGTCGTGATATTTGATGATCGGCCCGGCGAGCAGCTTTGGGAAGAAGAAGACATACAGCCCGTAGAGCAACGGCCGGCGCGCCGGCGCGGTGACGCCGCGATAGACATCGACGAGATAGGTAATCTTCTCGAAGACGATGAAGCTGACGCCAATCGGCAATGCAATTTGTGGGATGTTTATGCCCGGCAGCGTCAGGGCCTTTAAGAGCGCGTCGAGATTGAGCGCGAGAAAGCCCGTATATTTGTAATAGACGAGGATCGCGAGATTGCCGACGACGCCAAGCGCCAGCCAGCGGGCGCGCATGTCATTCCCGGCAGGCCGCAGGCCTGACCGGGAATCCAGAGCAGCCGCAGATGCGCCTGCGACCCTGGATTCCCGATCGCTTCGCCGATGCGAAGCGTCGGGAATGACTCCGGGGTCGCTGAGAGACAACGCAGCAATCCGTTGCGCTGCATAAAGATCGAGCGCGACAGAGCCGAAGACAACGAAAGCAAAGACCGGCTCGCTCCAGGCGCAAAAGACTACGCTTGCGGCGAGCAGTATGAGCGCGCGCCGGCTGCGCGCCGCGCCGAAAAAGAGATAAAGCAGATAGACGGCCGGCCCGAAAAGAAACAGGAACAGCGGCTCGTAAAAAAGCATGATCTTCCTGCGTTTCGCGCGGGCGCCGGCACAAGCGCGACGGTTCGCGGCTTCTAGCAAAAGCCCTGCAAAGCGGCAAGGAAAGCGCCTGGCGAACGCAAGTTGCGGCTCCGCGTCGCCTGGGTTAGCATCTCTGCATTGATATGATTTTTTAAGGAGAAACCCATGCGCCGGTTCTTCTTCATGGCGACGCTCATCCTGGGGATGGGCCTATCGCTCACATATGACGCCAGCGCCCAATCGAGATTTTTCACCTTCGAGCGTGGCGTCGATCGGCCCGGGCTCGATTACAAAAATATCGCTTCGCCAGGAGCCGCTCAGTGCAGCTTCTCCTGCCAAGCGGAAAACCAATGCCGCGCATGGACCTATGTTCGCCCCGGCATACAGGGGCCGTCAGGCCGATGCTGGCTGAAAACAGCGGTTCCGCAGGCGACCCGCAATGGTTGTTGCACATCCGGCAAAAGAACGTCCCGCGCCGTCCCGATCGATTAGTCGCGGCGGATCGCAAATAGACTGCGCATCGCCCGACCGCCGCGCCGTCGGCGCGGCCTTGCGCGTGCGCGGCCTTGCGCCTATCACCCTCCCCCATGGCCGACGCTTTCTCCCCCAAATCCGACTTTCTGCGCGTGCTCGTCGCGCGCGGCTTCGTGCATCAATGCTCGGACTTTCTCGGGCTTGACGAAAAGGCGCTCGCGGGCGGACTTGCCGCCTATATCGGCTTCGACTGCACGGCGCCCTCGCTCCATGTCGGTTCGCTCTTGCCGATCATGATGCTCGCTTGGCTGCAACGCACGGGCGGCAAGCCCCTGCCGCTGATGGGCGGCGGCACGACGCGCGTCGGCGATCCTTCCGGCAAGGA
>CAZCJY010000180.1:0-5715 GCA_964498975.1 uncultured Methylocystis sp. | reverse complement strand
TATGGCTATTCTTCTTGTTGCATCAGTTTGGACATGGGTGCTGATTATTGATGGAGACCATGTTCCAGCGATTGGGGCAGGCGGCGGCGATCGCCCTGAAGCCTTTCATCTCGGCGAGGCAATTGGGACACCAATGCGCCCAAAGCGTCACAAGCGTCGGCCTGCCGCTTGCCATTAGCCCGCGCAAATCGAGCGGCTTGCTCTTCTCGTCGACAAGTTCGACCTGGCGCAGCGAGGCCTTCATGTCGTCTTCGGTGACGGCGCGATCGACCTTCATGCCGACGATTTCGGCGCGCGTTTCGCCGATTGAGAGCGTCGAGAAAATGAGAATGGCTACGAGACGTTTCATACGCTGGCTCAGAAAAAAGGCGATGCAACAATGCGTCGCCCTTTTATCAGCATAGCGCGCTGCGGTCAGAACTTCACCGTCAGGCCCGCATAGAAATTGCGGCGCGCGCGCATTTCGCCCGCGCGCCGGCGTTCGATCAGTTCGACGTTCTGCGGTTGTTTTTTCCGCGCGTCAGACATGATGTGAATCCTGTTTGCGCGCAGAGTAATCAAAGATTCTCGCGCCGCTTCCCCTCGATTGAGAGGGAGAGACGGTGCATTCAATCATTTGTCATGAACTGTTGCGGCGGCGCAACACAATGCTTATGCTTGATTGTCAAACGCCGATCGCGTTTTTCTCGATTTCTCTAAGGCTCCCGAGGGAGCGGGCGTCTCGCCGCGCGGCAAGCGTCCTCGTGAAGACCGGCTTTGCGAGGCTGTGGCGAGAAGTCGCACCGGAAAGAGAATATGGCCACGACAAGAGAATGTGAGGACTGCGCCGGCGCTGTCGCAACGATACGCGCCGCGGCGCTCGATTCAGAGCGGTGGCCGGATGCGCTTGACGCCATCGCGCGTCATCTCGACGCTCGCTTCGCCGCGCTGATATTCGAGGATCGCGTCTCGGCCTTGCTCGAGTTGAAGCATTCGACGCGCGCCGAGAAAGCATGGATCGTCGAATATCTATGCAATCATCGCAAACTCGATCCGGTGAAAGCGCGCGCGCTGGCCGAGATCGGCGTGGGCGAGGCGTTTTCCTCGCGCGATTTCCTGTCGCCGGAAAAATTTCGCCGCAGCGGCGCTTTCGAGCGCTGGATGGCGCCGCATGGGCTCGTCGACGTCATTGGCGCCGTGCTGCACCGCTCGGAGACGGGCGTTTGCATATTCGTCGCCTTTCGTGACGCGCGCGCGGGCGAGGTCGACGCCGCCGCCATAGCGCGTCTTAACGCGCTCCTGCCGCGTCTTGCCGAGGCCATCGCCGGCGCGCCGCCGCCCCTCGATGCGGGGACTGCGCTCGTGGATCTATTCGACCATCTTGCGGCGCCGGTTCTCGTTGTCGACGCGGGGATGCGGATCGTCTACGCCAATCGCAGCGGCGACGACATGCTTGCGGAGGGGGATGCGCTCAGCGTTTTGGGCGGCGCGCTGATCGTTCGCGACGCCCGCGCGCGAGAGACGCTGGAGCGGGCGCTGCGCTTGGGCGAAGAGCGGGGAAGCGCCGCTACGGCGGCGGACGCGCTCGCGATCATGCTGCGGAGCGGCCAGGCGCGATGCTGCGTGATGCATGTGCTGCCCCTGTCGGGCGGCAAGGTCGCGCTTTTCGTGCGCAGGCTGGCGCTCGAGCAGTTCGAGGGCGGCGTCGCTTCCGGACTCTACGGCTTGACCACCCGCGAGGGCTCCGTTCTGCTCGCGATCGCGGAAGTCGGCGGCGTGCCGGCGACCGCGCGCGCGCTCGGACTGAGCGAAGGGACGGTAAAAGGTTATCTCAAGAGCATTTTTCAAAAGACGGGCGCGACCCGGCAGGCCGATCTCGTCAAGCTTGTCCTTGCGCTCGAGTCGCCTTTCCGGACGCCGGCGCGGGATTCCGTGCCGGCTTGAGCTTTCCCGCCAGCCGCTCAGCCCCTCTTGAACCTCTCTGGGGCGCTTCCTAGATCGTTGCTAGCGCGGGCCAAAACGGACGCGCGAAGGGGCGCGGCGCGGTTACGCAAGCGCGCCGCATGTCGCTCAACTGGAGGATATGTCATGCGTCAGTTCGATCCCTCTCCGCTTTATCGTCAGACCGTGGGCTTCGACCGCCTGTTCAACCTGCTCGATCAGGCCGGCGGCTTCGAGACCTCTCAAAGCTACCCGCCCTACAATATCGAACGCACCGGCGAAAACGCCTATCGCGTGACGCTCGCCGTCGCGGGCTTCTCGCGCGAGGAGCTGTCGGTCGAGACGAAGGAGAACACGCTTTCCATCAAGGGCTCGAAAGAGCAGGCGCAGCCTGCCAAGGGCCGCGATGTCCTGCATCAGGGCATCGCCGCGCGCGCCTTCGAGCGTCGCTTTCAACTCGCCGACCATGTCGTCGTGACAGGCGCGAGCCTCGTCAACGGCTTGCTGCACGTCGATCTCGTGCGCGAGATACCGGAAGCGCAGAAGCCGCGCAGCATCGACATCGGCGTTGGCGCGCCGGCCGCGACCATCGTCGAGTCCAAGGCCGCGTAACACGCAAAAAAAACTGATTGGAAATAGGAGAGGCGCTCGTTTGAGCGCCTCTTTTGTTATCCGCCGGCTTTCGGCTTGGCGGCGCTGTCGGGCGTTTTGGCGGTCGCCGGCGCGGCAGGCGTCGGCGCAGGGGTCGCCGTTGGGGCGGGCGTGACGACCGTCGTGCCGCTCGAAGCCGTCGGCGGCACGATCGCGCGATGCGACGAACCGCCGGTCGAACGGGCGGCGGAGGGCCGCGGCGTGGGCGGCGCCGCGCCTGCGGCCGCGGGCGGCTTTGCGTTGATCTGTGCAGGCGCCGGAGTAGACGGCGTCGCCGTCTTTGGAGCCGGCGTCGTCTTGGCGGCTGGGTCTGCTTTGGGCTTCGGCTCCTGTGTCGCTTGCGCGGGGGCTGGCGGCTTGGCGTCTGGAGCCGGCGTCGCCGTCTTGGGCGCGGGCTCGGCTTTGGGCTTTGGCTCCTGTGCAGCCTGGGCGGGGGTTGGCGGCGCCGCCTTTGGGGCCGGCGTCGTCACCTTGGGAGCGGGGTCAGGCTTATTCTTGAGCTCCTGCGTGGCCTGCGCCGGAGCAGGCGAGGCTGGAGGAGGCGCGGCTTTGGCCGGCGCTGGGGAAGCGGGCGCCGCGACGGGCGCAGGGGCCGGCGTCGCGGGAGCAGGGGGCGGCGTCACGGCGGGCGGCGGCGGAGGCGGCGCTACTGGCTTTGTAGGCCGCACGGCCGCCTGCGGCGGCGGTCCGGAAGGCGGTGGCGAAGTCGGCGGCCCTTGCGGCGCCAAGGGCGCGGGACCGCGCTGTTCGGTCGGCCGTTCCGGCGCAACGTCGCGCAGACGGGCGCTGCCGCGCGGGGCGCGGCGGGCGCGATCCGTCGCGTGCGAGCTATCCTCTTCCAATTCCCGGACCATCGGCCGCGAGCCGCCGACCGGCGGAACGTAATCCGCGCCATCGCTCGGACCGCGGTCGTACATCGGCGGCGGACCGAGGCGCACGGCGCGCAGAATACGGCCCTCGTACGGATCAATGATGAAGCGCATCTCGCCTTCATGCCTGTTCACGCCGGTTGCGACGATTTGCTCGCCGCGATGGCCGAGGGGCCCGATAAGGCGGTAGCCTTCCCGTCCCAATATCGAGGCGACGGCGCGCCGGGAGGAGAAAACCGGCTCCTCGTCATCGGGGACATAGCGATAGCTGTAGGCGAAGGGGCGGAAGAAAAACTGCGCTAAGGCGTCTTGCGGCGCGGCGGCGCTCGCCGCCGCCAGCCCCAATGCGAACGGCAGACTCGCCTTCCAACCAAATGACGGCATTGCCTTTTCCTTATCTTGCCCCCTCGATCGCAAGCGGATGCTCGGATAACATTGCGGCGAGCATTGGACCGGCGGGCGCCTGGAGGCCCGTGCGATTGCTTGTCAGTTCAGCGCAAATCTGGCAATAAGTCAGCCCGCAGATATGTCAGCGATGCTGACCTTAAAGCGGCGCTCTTCTTTGCAAGCCGTTGTTCTATTTCACCTGTCGACGCCGGCAAGACGCCAGTCAACGATGAATGAGCCGGATGGCGAGGGATGGCGCGTCCCTTGCCTGACGCAAGATCGCCGGGGGCGAAGAGGCGACGACGCGAGGAAATCCGCAACCGTAGTTGCGGGGCGGCGAATGGCGGCGGGTAGCGTCTTGGCGCGGGTGACGATTTCGGTCACGGCCAAGACAATATTATGGTTCGATGAGGGGGCAAGACGCGCGCACGAAGAGGCGCTTAGATCTTGTCGAGGAGACGCCGAGATGACGAAAGCCGCCGAGCATTTCGCCGAAGCCGGGTCGCAGCCGCTCGGCCGCGATCCCGCTCTTCCGCAAGCGCAAGGGCTTTATGATCCCGCCAAGGAGCACGACTCCTGCGGCGTCGGCTTCGTCGCCAATATGCGTAACGAGAAAAGCCACGCCATCATTGAGATGGGGCTGCAGATTCTGCTCAATCTCGATCATCGCGGCGCCGTGGGCGCCGATCCGAAACTTGGCGACGGCTGCGGCATTCTCGTGCAGATTCCGCATGAATTCTTCAAGGCGGAATGCGCGAAGCTCGGCATCGCGCTCCCCGCGGCCGGCGATTACGCCATCGGTCAGTTCTTCCTGCCGCGCGATCCAGGGACGCGGGCGAGTGCGCGCGACATCATCGAAAAGTCGGTCAAGGAAGAAGGTCTCGTTGTGCTCGGCTGGCGCGATCTGCCGGTCGACTCCAGCGATCTTGGAGAGGCGGTGAAGACCGTCGAGCCGCATCACGCGCAAATTTTCATTGGCCGCGGGCCGGATGTAGCCGACGGCGACACGTTCGAGCGGCGCATTTATTTGGCGCGCAAGGCGGCGTCGAACGAAATCTATACGCTCGGCAATGGCGGGCGCGAGTTTTACGCCGTCTCGGTCTCGTCGCGCACGATTGTCTATAAGGGCATGGTGCTGGTGAGCCAGCTCGGCGAGTATTTTCTCGACCTCAAGGACGAGCGTTTCGTCTCGGCGCTGGCGCTCGTGCATCAGCGCTTCGCGACCAACACCTTCCCTTCATGGCGACTCGCGCATCCTTACCGCTTCGTCGCGCATAATGGCGAGATCAACACGCTGCGCGGCAATCTGAACTGGATGGCGGCGCGGCAGGCTTCCGTCTCGTCGCCGCTCTTTGGCGACAACATCAGCAAGCTGTGGCCGATCTCCTATGAAGGTCAATCCGACACCGCCTGCTTCGACAATGCGCTGGAATTCCTCGTGCGCGGCGGCTATTCGCTCGCCCATGCGGTGATGATGCTGATCCCTGAGGCTTGGGCCGGCAATCCGCTGATGGACGCCGATCGCAAGGCCTTTTACGAACATCACGCCGCGCTGATGGAGCCCTGGGACGGCCCGGCGGCGATGGCTTTCACCGACGGCCTCCAGATCGGCGCGACGCTCGACCGCAACGGCTTGCGGCCGGCGCGCTATCTCGTCACCGACGATGGCCTTGTCGTGATGGCCTCCGAGATGGGCGTGCTGCCAATCCCCGAAGAGAAGATCGTCACCAAATGGCGCCTGCAGCCGGGCAAGATGCTGCTCGTCGATCTGGAGCAGGGACGCATCGTCTCCGACGACGAGATCAAGAAGGAATTGTCGAACTCGCACCCCTATAAGGAGTGGCTGGCGCGCACGCAGATTCAGCTGGAGGATTTGAAGACCGTCGAG
>CAZCJY010000179.1:0-5729 GCA_964498975.1 uncultured Methylocystis sp. | reverse complement strand
CTCGCCTCCAAGCTGACGTCGTCGCGCTCTTTCTCGGAAACCGCGTCAGTGCTGCGAAGCTGGACCGCCAAGCACATCGAGCTGGCGACGGAGGATGCGCGTCGCCTGTTCGATGACGCGCAGCAAATGCAGCAAATGATGACTGCTGGCGCGCGCTTTTGGTCGCCTTCCGCCGAGCGGTCCGGCCCGGAGGCTGGCGCGCGGTTCTTTTCGTGAATTGAGCGGAGCGGGAGCCCGAGTAGCGGCTTCCGCTTTCCCTCCGAAGCCTATTCCTCGTCGCGATCGAGCGTGAATCCGACCTTCAAGACGACCTGATAATTGCTCACGGCGCCCTTCTCGACGCCGCCGCGAATTTGGACGACTTCGAACCATCGCAAATGACGCAAACTTTCGCCGGCGCGTTTGATCGCCGCGGCGATGGCGTCCTCGACGCTGTCCGGCGACGCGCCGACCAGTTCGACGACCTTATAGACATGTCCTTCCATGTGGCGCTCCTGGGCTGAGGCTCCTTATAGGTAGCGCTGCGCGCCGCCCGGTCACGGCGCCGATCAGCTCAATCGGTCGCCGAACAGAAACTCCATCGCCCGGTCGAGCCTGATGTGCGGCAGGGGCGCCGGCGCGTGATCGCGGCCGAGCGCGGCGACGGGCGGTCGGAATTTGAGAAAGCGGAACTCAGCCTCTTCGTCCGAGACGGCAAGCATCTCGCCACGAAAAACGTCGCGCGGATCGTCCGGCAGTTCGCCCGGAAAGATGGCGCCCTCCGACGCGCCATCGAAGACCTCGTCGCCAATGCGTTCGCCGGCGACGAGCGTTCCCACGATCGCCGAAAGCGTTTCGCCCTCATGGCGAACCATCGCCTCGCGCGTCGCGCGCACGGCGGCGAGCGCGATCACATCAATCTTGGCGCCGACGCCTTCCGCCCGCGTGATCGCGCGCGCGGTCAGATGGCGCAAAATCGCTTCGAGCCGGTCGTGACTCGTGTGATGCAGATGGTCGGCTTTTGTCGCCGCGAAGAGGATGCGATCGATCTTGGGTCGAAAGATCGTCGACAGCAGATTGGCGCGCCCAGTGCGAAAGGCCGTGAGCACGCCGGTAATCGCGGTCTCGAGATCGCGCACGGCCTCAGGGCCGGAATTGAGCGCGGCGAGCGCGTCGACAAGCACGATCTGTCGATCGAGACGCGCGAAATGATCGCGAAAGAACGGCCGCACGACATGCGACTTGTAGGCTTCGTAGCGGCGCTCCATTTCACGCCCCAGGCTGCGATAGGGCAGTTCCTCGCCCTCTTCGACGGGAAGCGGCGCAAAAGTGAGCGCGGGGGAGCCTTCGAGATCGCCGGGCATCAGGAAGCGACCCGGCGGCAGGGTCGACAACGCAAAGCGATCGGACCGAGCGATACGCAGATAATCGGTGAAGGCCCGCGCAAGTTTTTTCGCGGTCTCCTCGCTATAGCGCGCTTTTCTGTCCGCCTGCGTCGTCAGGCCGCGCCACTCGCTCGCGATCGTCGCGCGCGCCGCAACGCTCGCCGCCTCCAGCGTCTCGCGCGACCATTGCGCGTAAGTTTTTTCCAAAAGCGGCAAATCGAGCAGCCATTCGCCGGGATAGTCGACGATATCGATGTCGAGCCGCGTCGGACCCTGCCGGAAATTCCTGACGAGAGACCATGACTTTGGAGAATATTCGAGCGAGACGCGCAATTCGGAAATCCGCCGCGTCGATTGCGGCCAATGCCGGTCGGAGCCCGTGAGCGCGGCCAGATGCTCCTCGTAAGCAAAGCGCGGCACGCTGTAGTCAGGCTGCGGGTCGAGATGCGCCGCGGCGATGCGGCCTTCGGCGAGCGCCCGAAACACGGGAAGCTGCGTCTTTTTCCCCTCGCCGGCGAGCGCGCGGGTTAGATGATGCACAAGCGCGGTAATGAAGACGGTCTTGCCCGAGCGCGACAATCCAGTGACTCCGAGCCGCAGCCGGCCGCCCGCGAGAAAATCGGCGACGCTCTCGGCGGCGATGCGCGTCTCAAACAGAAGGTCAGAAAATTGCGACAAGGGCGCTCCGGTCAGTCGTCCTATAGCATTGAGATGACGCCACATCTAATCCGAAGCCGGCAAAATTGAATAGAGCGCGCATCCAAGCCGCCGCCTGACGCGTTATGGCGATGGGTCTGGCGAGCTTGGGGGACGGCCATGGCGGCGCATGTGTTCAAATTCGACGAAAGCTGGAATATTCCCGGCGCCACGGTCGAGGAAGTCTATGACGTGCTGGCGCGCGGCGAATTGCTGCCGCGCTGGTGGAAGGGCGTCTATCTCGAAGCCGAACGACTGACGCCGGGCGAAGAGCCGGAAGTCGGCGGAAAGCTGCGCGCCAAGGTTCGCGGCTTTCTGCCCTTCACCCTCAATTTCGTCGTCGAGGCAACGGAACTGGACCCGCCGCGCAAAGTTGCGGTGCGCACTTGCGGCGATCTCGAGGGCGCCTGGAGCGCGACGCTGACGCAGCGCGGCGACGGCGTGCATGTCGCGCTGCTGTTCGAAGTGAGGATCGACCGGCCCGGGATGCGCTTTCTCGCGCCCTTGCTGCGGCCGCTCTTCGCGCTCAACCATTATTGGACGACGCCGCGCGGCGAGCGGGGCTTGCAGGAATTTTTGGCGGGACGTCGCGCGGCGGCGTGAGCCGTCACCGCTTCGACATCGGCACATAGTCGCGCTGCTTCTCTCCCGTATAAAGCTGACGCGGGCGACCGATGCGCGAACCCTGATCCTCGATCATCTCCTTCCACTGCGCGATCCAGCCGACCGTTCGCGCCACCGCGAAGAGAACGGTGAACATCGCGACGGGGAAATTCATCGCCTTCAGCGTGATGCCGGAATAGAAGTCGATATTGGGATAGAGCTTCTTCTCTATGAAATAGTCGTCGGAGAGCGCGATGCGCTCCAGCTCGAGAGCGACGTCGAGCAAATCGTCCTTGACGCCCAGTTCGTTCAAGACTTCGCGCGTCGTGCGCTGCATGATCTTGGCGCGCGGATCGTAGTTCTTATAAACGCGGTGGCCGAAGCCCATCAGGCGGAAGGGGTCGTTCTTGTCCTTGGCGCGGGCGATGAACTGCGGGATGCGCTCGGGCGTGCCGATTTCGGCAAGCATCTTCAGCACCGCCTCATTGGCGCCGCCATGCGCCGGCCCCCACAGCGAGGCGATGCCGGCCGCGATGCAGGCGAAGGGATTGGCGCCCGACGAACCCGACAGGCGCACCGTCGACGTCGATGCGTTCTGCTCATGGTCGGCGTGCAGGATGAAGATGCGGTCGAGCGCGCGCGACAGCACCGGATTGACCTTATATTCCTCGCAGGGCACGGCGAAGCACATGCGCAGGAAGTTCGACGTGTAGTCGAGATCGTTCTTAGGATAAACGAAGGGCTGGCCGATCGAATATTTATAGGCCATCGCCGCCAGCGTCGGAATTTTCGCGATCATGCGCGTCGAGGCGACCATGCGCTGGGTGGGGTCGGCGATATTCGTCGAGTCGTGATAGAAGGCCGAAAGCGCGCCGACCGACGCGACCATCACCGCCATCGGATGCGCGTCGCGGCGGAAGCCCTGGAAGAACCGCGCCATCTGCTCATGCACCATGGTGTGGCGCGTGATGCGATAGTCGAAATTCGCTTTCTCGGCCGCCGACGGCAGCTCGCCATAGAGCAACAGGTAACAGGTCTCGAGAAAATCGCCGTGTTCAGCGAGCTGATCAATCGGGTAGCCGCGATAAAGCAGCACGCCGGCTTCGCCATCGATATAGGTGATTTTCGATTCGCAGGACGCCGTCGAGGTGAATCCGGGATCGTAAGTGAACATCCCGGTTTCACCATAGAGATTTCGGATGTCCACAACGGACGGACCTAATGTGCCGTCCTGTACCGGCAGGTCGATCGATTTCTCGCCGATTGTGAAGAAACCCTTCTTCTCCGGCATGTGCGCACCCCTCTCAAGCGCCCCCGCGCCCACGACGAGCCGGATCGCGGCGCGATGCGCGCGAACGCTATGCATGAATTGCGTCGCATTCGCGAATTCGCCGCTTCATTCGCACGCCGACGTCCTGCCATCGCGCCGATTGTGCGGCGCAAAAAACTATCTTAACCGCAAGGTCTGTCAAGCGACGCGCGAGGCGCTTTCGGTCTGGGCGCCCTTAGAGATGTTTTTTTCACCCGCTACGGCGCGCCAGAAACGCGCGTGGCGCGCAAAGCGGCGTCACGATCAAAAGCGCGACGCCCATTTGTCTCTCGCACGCGCAATATGCTGACTGCCAAAGCCCGGGGCTCAATCGGCGCCGACGGCCTGGTCCGAAATTCTCGCGAGACTTTCGTCGCGCCCCAATATCTCCAGCACGTCGAAAATGCCTGGCGAGGTCGTACGCCCGGTGAGCGCAGCGCGCAAAGGCTGCGCGAGATCGCCGAGCTTGACGCCGAGCGCGACGGAGAGATCGCGCACCGCCTCTTCCATCGCCGCCGCGCGCCACTCGGGCAAAGCGGCGAGCTTTTCCGCCAGAGCCGCGAGGCGCGCGCGCGCCTCTTGGGACAGCAATTGCGCGGCCTTGGCGTCGAGCGTCAGCGGCCGTTGCGCACAGAGAAAACCGGCCCCGTCGAGAAGTTCATTCAAAGTTTTCGCGCGCGCTTTCAGACCCGGCAAAGCGGCGCGAAGCTGGGCGCGCTTTCTCTCATCAAGCGCCTGCGCGATCGCTTCGCCGCCTTCGAGATAGGGAAGCGTCGTCACGAGCGCGTCGAAAAGTTCGTCGTCGTCCGCCGCGCGCAGATAATGGCCGTTCATATTTTCGAGCTTGGCGAAATCGAACCGCGCGGGCGAGCGATGCACTTGCGCGAGATCGAAGGACTCGATCATCTCGGGCAGCGTGAAAAACTCCTTGTCGCCCTGCGACCAGCCGAGCCGCACGAGATAATTGCGCAGCGCCGCCGGCAGATAGCCCATGGCGCGATAGGCGTCGACGCCGAGCGCGCCGTGACGCTTGGAGAGCTTGGCGCCGTCCGGCCCGTGGATGAGCGGAATATGCGCGAAGGCCGGCGTCTGCCAGCTCATCGCCCCGTAGATGTGAGTCTGCCGCGCGGCGTTGGTCAGATGATCGTCGCCGCGAATGATCTGCGTGACGCCCATGTCGTAATCGTCGACGACGACGGCGAGCATATAGGTCGGCGCGCCATCCGAGCGCAACAGGATGAAATCGTCGAGATCCTTGTTCTGGAATACGACGCGGCCCTGCACGGCGTCGTCGATGACGGTCTCGCCCTCGAGCGGCGCCTTGATGCGCACCACATAGGGCGCGCCGGCAGGCGCATCTTTGGGATCGCGGTCGCGCCAGCGGCCGTCGTAGCGCCAGGGACGTTTCTCGGCCTTGGCTTTCTCCCGCATTTCCTCGAGTTCCTGCGCGGAAGCGTAGCAGCGATAGGCCTTGCCCTGCGCGAGCAGCTCTTCCGCGACTTGGGCATGGCGCGGGGCGCGGGAGGACTGGTAGACGATATCGCCGTCCCAATCGAGACCGAGCCATTTCATCCCGTCGATGATGGCGTCGATCGCCGCTTGCGTGGAGCGCTCGCGGTCGGTGTCCTCGATCCGCAGCATCATCCGCCCGCCTTGGCGCTTGGCGTAGAGCCAGTTGAACAGCGCGGTGCGCGCGCCGCCAATATGGAGAAAGCCGGTGGGCGAAGGAGCGAAGCGGGTGACGACCTGTGACATGA
>CAZCJY010000178.1:0-5742 GCA_964498975.1 uncultured Methylocystis sp. | reverse complement strand
CGTCGTCATCAAGCAGCTCGTGGCGGAGGACATGCCCGCCGAACTGGCGCGCCTCGAGCAGGCGATCGACGCCATGCGCCGGTCGGTCGACGAACTCGTGGCGCATGGCGACCGCATGGGCGCGGGCGAGCATCGCGAGGTGCTGGAGACGGTGCGCATGGTCGCGCATGACCGCGGCTGGGTGCGCCGCCTGCGCGAAGCGGTGATGAGCGGACTGACGGCGGAAGCGGCGGTCGAGCGCGTGCAGAATGACGCACGCGCCCGCATGCAACGCCAGACCGACCCTTATCTGCGCGATCGACTGCACGATCTCGACGACATCGCCAACAGGCTGTTGCATCAACTCACCGGCCAGAGCTATGTCGCCGATCGAGAGAGCGTGCCGGAGAACGCCATCATCGTCGCGCGGACGATGGGGCCGGCGGCGCTGCTCGATTACGACCGCAAGCGGCTGCGCGGCCTCGTGCTGGAGGAAGGCGGGCCGACGAGCCATGTCGCCATCGTCGCCCGCGCGATTGGCATCGCCACCGTCGGCCTCGTTCCCGGCCTCATCGACATCGTCGAGACGGGCGATCCGATCATCGTCGACGGCACGACCGGCGAAGTGCATGTTCGCCCGCAGCCCGACGTGCAAAGCGCTTACGCCGAGAAGGCGCGGCTGCGCGCGCGCCGCCAAGAGCAATACGCAAAACTCCGCGACGCGCCGGCCGTCACCAAGGACGGCGTCGAGATCGCGCTGCATATGAACGCCGGCCTCGCCATCGACATGCCGCATGTGCATGAGACAGGCGCGCGTTCTGTCGGCCTCTTCCGCACCGAGCTGCAATTCATGCTTGCGCCGCGCTTTCCCCGCATGGACGAGCAATATCGCTTCTACAAAGCTGTGCTGGACGCAGCAAACGACAAGCCGATCACTTTTCGTACGCTCGACATCGGCTCCGACAAAATCCTCCCCTATATGGCGAAAATCGAGGAGGAGAATCCCGCACTCGGTTGGCGCGCCATCCGCATCGGCCTCGATCGGCCGGGACTCTTGCGCATGCAGTTGCGCGCCATGCTGAAGGCCGGCGCCAATCGCGATCTGCGCATCATGTTTCCGATGATCGCCAATGTTGCGGAGTTCGAGGCGGCCAAAGCGATCGCGCTGCGCGAACTCGACCATATTCGGCGTCATGACCATCCGCCGCCGACGCGGCTGGAGCTCGGCGCCATGGTCGAAGTGCCCTCGCTTCTGTGGGAGATCGATCTCCTCGCGCAGCGCGCGGATTTTTTGTCGGTCGGCTCCAACGACCTCGTGCAGTATATGTACGCCGCCGATCGCGACAATACGCGCGTCTCCAAGCGCTACGACAATCTTTCGCCGCCCGTGCTGCGCGCGCTCGAGCGCGTCGCCGCGGCAGGCGTGCGGCATGGCGCGCCCGTGACGCTCTGCGGCGAAATGGGCGGACGCCCGCTGGAGGCGTTGGCCCTGCTCGCTATCGGCTATCGCTCGCTGTCGATGGCGGCCTCCGCCATCGGCCCGGTGAAGACCATGATTCTCAATCTCAATCTCGATGAGGCGCAGGTCTATCTCGCGTCGCTGCTGGCGTCAGACGACGGCGAGCCCTCTTTGCGCGAGAAGCTTCGCGATTACGCGACCGCGCGCGGCATTCCGCTGTAGCGACGCTTTTTCATTTTCCGTCGCCTTCGCCTCCTCATTCTTTAAGAAGCCCTTCGCATGTTCGCCCAAGACAAACTCGACCTCATTCTGCGCCGCTATGACGAAATCGGCGAAAAACTCGCGACGGGCGCCGACGGGCAAGCCTTTGTCGCGCTGTCCCGCGAACGCGCGACCCTCGACGAAGTCGTGGAGAAGATTCGCACCTGCCGCGCGGCGCAAAAGGAGGCGGACGACCTCGCCGCCATGCTTGCGGACGCGTCGCTCGACGCCGACATGCGCGCGCTTGCCGAGAGCGAGATCGACGCGGCGCGGGAGCGGCTGGAGGCCGCCGAAAGCGCTCTGCGGCTCGCGCTGCTGCCGAAGGACGAGGCGGATGAGAAAGGCGTCATCCTCGAAGTGCGCGCCGGCACGGGCGGAGACGAGGCAGCGCTCTTCGCGGGCGATCTTTTTCGTGCCTATCAGAAATACGCCGCGCTCAAGGGTTGGCGCGTCGAGCTCGTGTCCGAAAGTCCTGGCGCGCTTGGCGGCTACAAGGAAATCGTGGCGGAGATCGTCGGGCGTGGCGTCTATGGCCGTCTCAAATTCGAATCGGGCGTGCATCGCGTCCAGCGCGTGCCCGAGACCGAAACGCAGGGCCGCATCCACACTTCCGCCGCGACGGGGGCGGTGCTGCCGCAAGCCGAGGAAGTCGACATCGACATCGACGACAAGGATTTGCAGATCGATACGATGCGCGCGCAAGGCGCCGGCGGCCAGCACGTCAACAAAACGGAGTCGGCGATCCGCATCACCCACATTCCCTCGGGAATCGTCGTGATGATGCAGGAGGAGCGCTCGCAGCATCGCAACAAAGCGAAGGCTATGAGCGTGCTGCGCTCGCGCCTTTATGACGCCGAACGCCAGCGGCTCGACAAGGAGCGCTCGGACGATCGTAAGCAGCAGGTCGGCTCCGGCGATCGCTCCGAACGCATACGCACCTATAATTTTCCGCAAGGCCGCGTCACCGACCATCGCATCAATCTGACGCTCTATAAGCTCGACCGCGTGATGGAAGGCGAGTTCGACGAGATCATCGACGCGTTGACGACGGATCATCAGCAGAAGCTGCTGGCGCAAAGCGAGGCGTGATCCGGCCTGTGCGCCGCCGCACGAACATTGCGGCGGGCGCTCTCTAGATTGCACTTATTCGCAAAGAAGATTGCGAAAAAAGCTAAGGAGAGCGTTATGTCCACGTCGAAGAAAATCATCTCTACGACCCTCGCCGCCGCCGTTCTGGCGGGCGCGGTCGCCAGCGCCACGCCGGCTTTCGCCTGGCACAAGTGGCATCATCATGGTTATGGCTGGGCGCCTTACGCCGTGGGCGGCGCTCTGGCGCTCGGCGCCATCGCGGCCCCCGCCGCGAGCACGCCAGACTGCGATTACGTGCGCGAGCCGATTTACAGTCGCCGCGGCTATGTGATCGGCTATCGCACCGTTTCGAGCTGCTGATCGGCAGTCCAGCCGCAAAAAAGGGCCGGCTAGCGCCGGCCCTATCTTTTTGCGTCAATCAGCAGCCCTTATCCGGCATGGGAGCAGGCGTCTCACCGGCCGTCGAGGATTTCGCCATACTCGGTAAAGCGCAGCGGATCTTGCTCCGCGAAATCCTGCTGCTCGAGAAAATAATTGTCATTGGCGTAACGGTTCGGTCCCATGTCCGCTCGCGCCGCGGCTGCGGCGCCATCGTCAAGCCAGTCGTTATTGGTCGTCAGATCATGAGGCAGGGCGATCGGAAAATCGTCGCCGCCATTGGCGGTAACTTGAGCGGCCGGCGCTTGCTTGTGCGATTTCGCCAGGGCGTCCCCCGATGCAAGCGCACAAAGCAAGGCGAGGCCCACTGACAGTTTCAAAGCGCTGCGCATCCTTGAACTCCTCAGAACGTGGAATAGCGTCTAACCTTATCTCGCGATGGCGCTGCAAAGCCAGAACATTTCCCCGTCGACGCACACGCCGCTTGCGGCGTGGTAAATGAGTCAATTCAGGAAGCGACAGCACGTTCATGCATCGATGATTTCCCGAACATGCTCTAGTGCCGGAAGTGCCGCACGCCGGTGAAGACCATGGCGAGGCCTTTTTCGTCCGCAGCGGCGACAACATCCTTGTCATTAATCGAACCGCCCGGCTGAATGACCGCCGTGGCGCCCGCTTCGGCCGCCGCGAGCAGGCCGTCGGCGAAAGGAAAGAAAGCGTCCGAAGCGACGACCGCGCCTTTCGCCAGACTTTCCGCGAAGCCCGCCGCCTTCGCGGCTTCCTGCGCCTTATGCGCGGCGATGCGCGAAGAATCGACGCGCGACATCTGCCCGGCGCCAATGCCGACCGTCGCGCCGTCCTTGGCGTAAACGATGGCGTTCGACTTCACATGTTTCGCGACGCGGAAGGCGAATTTCAGATCGGCCAATTCCTGCGCGGATGGTTGACGCCTGGTCACGACCTGCAAATTCATGTCGTCGACGACGGCGTTGTCGCGCGACTGGGCAAGAAAGCCCCCTGAGACGCTGCGATAGGTCAGACCGCGCGCACGCGGATCAGGCAGGCCCCCGGTGAGCAACAGGCGCAGATTTTTCTTGCCGCCGACGATCTCGATCGCCTCATCGTCGGCGTCGGGCGCAATGATGACCTCGGTGAAAATCTTCACGATCTCGCGCGCGGCGAACGCGTCGAGCTTGCGATTGAGCGCGACGATGCCGCCAAAAGCTGAGACGGGATCGCAGCGCAGCGCCTTCAAATAAGCCTCTTCCAAAGTCGCGCCTTCCGCGACGCCGCAAGGGTTCGCATGTTTGACGATCACGACCGCCGCCGTGCGCGCGGTATCGAACTCCGCGACGCATTCGAAAGCAGCGTCCGTGTCGTTGACATTGTTGTAGGAGAGCTGCTTTCCCTGAACCTGTCGCGCCGTCGCGACGCCAGGCCGCATTTCGCCCGTGAGATAGAATCCCGCCGACTGATGCGGATTTTCGCCATAGCGCATCGGCTCCGCCAGCCGTCCCCCAAATGCGCGCACAGGCGGCGAGGACTCGCCAAGCTCCTGCGCAAGCCAGTTGGAGATCGCCGCGTCATAAGCGGCCGTGCGCGCGAAAGCCTTTTGCGCGAGGCGCCGGCGCGTCGCGAGCCGCGTCGCGCCATTGGTCGCCGCAAGCTCGCCAATGAGCGCGCGATAATCTTCCGGATCGACGACGACGGCGACATCGTCGTGATTCTTGGAGGCCGCGCGGATCATCGCCGGGCCGCCGATGTCGATATTCTCGACGCATTGTTCGAATGGCGCGCCCTTCGCGAGCGTCGCCTCGAAGGGGTAAAGATTGACGACGAGAAGATCGATCGGCTGGATGTCATGCGCGAGCATTGCCGCTTCATGCTCGGGATTTTCGCGGATCGCCAGAAGGCCGCCATGCACCTTTGGATGCAGCGTCTTCAACCGGCCGTCCATCATCTCGGGAAACTGGGTCAGATCGGCGACATCACGCACCGTAAGCCCCGCGTCCGCGAGCGCCTTGCGCGTGCCGCCGGTGGAGATGAGCTCAACGCCGCGTCCCGCCAGCGCGCGGGCGAAATCGACAAGGCCGGTCTTGTCGGAGACGGAAAGAAGCGCGCGCGCGACGGGGCGCAGATCGACCGGCATTGCGTTCTCCTAAAAGCCTGCGCGCCGCGCTTATCACAGATCATTATTGAGCGGAACCGCCGCCCGCCCCCTGTCGTCGGAAAGCCCAGCGAATCTCGGCGCCGGGCGCCGCAATCTGTCGCAGCACGATTTGCGCGCATTTGCGCGCGCCGCCAAGCGCGGCGAAAAAAATGCTGTCTTCGATCTCAGCCTTTGCGCCTTCTGCTTCGAAGATCAACGTTTCGTCATTGGCGAGGCGCAGTTCGATTGCGCCTTGAACGCCTCGCGGCGTGACGCGCACGCGCGGATGAATATGGAAACGCAAGGCGAAATCCCCCGGCTCCGCGCGCTTTCTTCCGTTCTCGGCCGCAACGAGCAGGTCGCGGCCCAAAAGCGCGGCGCCGTCGTCCATGAGCGTCAGCTCGCGCTGGTGAATGAGGCCGAAGTC
>CAZCJY010000177.1:0-5754 GCA_964498975.1 uncultured Methylocystis sp. | reverse complement strand
CGGCGAGAATTTTCGGTCGGTCGGCGCCCTCGCGCACCGGAATGATGTCGTGCCAAGCGTCATAGAGCGTCGGCCGCACGAGATCGTTCATGCCGGCGTCGACGATGACGAAGATCTTGGCGTCGCCATGCTTGACATAAATGACGCGCGTAATGAGCACGCCGGCGTTGCCGACGATGAGTCGCCCGGGCTCCAGCACCAGTCTGCAACCGAGATCGCCGAAATGCCTGCGCACGATCGCGGCGTATTTCTCCGGGTGATAGGACTGCGGATCATCGCCTTCGTGATAGGGAATGCCTAGGCCGCCGCCGAGATCGACATGCGAAATCTTGTGGCCGTCGGCGCGAAGATCGCGCACGAGTTCGGCGAGCAGCGAAAAGGCTTCGTCGAAAGGCGCGAGGTCTGTGAGCTGCGAGCCGATATGCATATCGGCGCCGGCGATCTCGATTCCCTTCAGCTTCGCGGCGAAGGCATAGACCTCGCGGGCGCGCGACAGCGGCACGCCGAATTTGTTTTCGGCGAGCCCCGTCGAGATTTTCTTGTGGGTGCGCGCGTCGACGTCCGGATTGACGCGCAGCGATACGCGCGCCGCGCGCCCCATCGCGTTCGCCGTTTGCGAGAGCGCTTCGAGTTCCGGCTCGGATTCGACATTGAAACAGAAAATGCCGGCGCGAAGCGCGGCGGCGATCTCCTCCTGCGTCTTGCCGACGCCGGAGAAGGTGATCTTTTCCGGCGCGACGCCGGCGGCGAGCGCGCGGGCGAGTTCGCCGCCCGAGACGACGTCCATCCCTGCGCCTTCCTTGGCCAGAAGGCGCAGCACGGCCTGATTGGAATTGGCCTTCACCGCATAGCAGACGAGCGCCTCGAGCCCCGCGAAGGCTTGCGCGAAAACCTGATAATGGCGCCGGATCGTCGCCGCCGAATAGCAATAGAAGGGCGTCCCCACCTCATCGGCGAGCGCCGTCACGGCGATCTCCTCGGCGTGGAGCGCGCCATCGCGATAGGCGAAGCAGTGCATTGCTTAGAGCATGTCCCGAAAAAGTGCGAAGCGGTTTTGCGATAAGGACATGCTCTAACCTTTTGATTTTGAGCGCGTCCTTTTCGATCGCACGATTCCGCGCGATCGGGACGCGCTCTAGAGGAGCGGGTCGAGGGGGAATGGATATTGCTCAGGCGGGCGATTGCCGATGGTGCCCGGGATCGGCGGCGGCGGCCTGCTCGCCTCGTCGGCGCCGGGGGCGGTTCGCGGCGCGCCTTTCGCGGCCCGCGCCTGCGCGGCCTCTTCCTGCGCCTTCAACGCGGCGGCGCGCGCTTGCGTTTCGGGCGGCAGCTCCAGCGGACCGCGCCGGCCGCAGCCGGCAAGACTCGCGGCGGCGAGCGCCAGCGCGACTAAGGCCGCGCGGCGGAAGGATGGAAGCGGCGTTTGATGCGTCACGGCGATTCGTCCGGCGAATGGAAAGCGGGCGCACTATAGCGACGGAATGGAAAAAGGCGAGGGCGCAAGCGTCGCCGCTGTCAACTCACTTTGCGTTTCAGCAGCCGGTTCGCGGCGCGCTTGACGAGGTCGCGGACTTTGCGGCGGACGCCCTCTTTGCGGCAGCTCGCCAGGAAGTCGCCGGCGCGGCCGGTCCGCAGTTCGACGGCGACGTCGCAGACGCCGATCCGGTCGGGCCACAGCTTGTCGATCATCGGATGATTGGCGATGGCGCAACTGTCGGTCAGCTCCATATCCGCGCGCGCGAGCTGGGCTCTGGTCAAATCCATCGCAAGTTGAAAGCCCGGCGCTTGCGCGCGGAAAGCCTCGTCGAAGGCGATCTTCCAGCAATAGGCGCGGTTCTGGCTTTCGAGAACGACGAGCATGGCGATCGGCAAGCCGTCGAGGCGCAGCGAACGGATATTGCAGCGGCCATCGCGCGCCAGCATCCGCGTCGCGCCGCGCATGAATGTCGCCAGAGACGGCTGCGACAGGAAGGCGCCGCGCCCAGCCTTCCAGCCCGAGGCTTCGAGCGTCAGAAATTCTTCGGTCGCGAGGCGGACAGCGTCGGGAGTCGCCGCAGATTCGAAGGTCAGGCGCCCCATTTCGGCCAGCCGCCGCCGCTGGCGGCGCAACTCGTTGAGTTTCTTCTTCGATCCCGCGCGGGTGAAAAGCGTTTCGGCGTCGCCGCCGGGTAGCAGCGCGGCGCGCTCATAGGACAGGAGAATTTTCGCGCGGCGCTCTTCGGCGCCGGCGGCCTCCGTCAGCGCGGCGTGAAAGCGTCCATGCGTTTGCGTCCGCGCGAAGATGACGCCGGCGCCAAAGCTGCGCCCCTCGATCCAGCGGAAAAAGGCTTGGAGCGCGTCGACGGCTCTGTCGCGGTCGACGAGCGGCGTCGCCGCCGCCGCCTGTTTGTGCAGCCAAAGGCGGATCAAGCCGTCGCCGAACAGCGGATTCGGCGTCACGATCGGGAAAAGCCCCATCATGCGCCGCCCGCCGGAGGGCGCCTGCGTCCAGACAGCGATGAAGCGCGGACGCGCCTTTAGGGGAAAATGCAGGGCGGCGGCGAGCGCGAAGCCGGGCTCATAGAAGGCGTTGGGTTCCAGAGCCCGCGCCGCCAGGTCCGCCCATTCGCGTTGCGCGCCCTCCATCTGCTCAAGCGACATCTCGGCGACCAAGAGCGCCGCGCCGCGCCGCGCCGGATCGGCCGAAGCCACGAGCCGCAGCCCCCGCGCCGAGGGATGGTTGCGCCCTATGGACAGGCCAAAATCCGCCATCGCGAAGGCTAAGCTCCTGCTGTTCCAGAACGGGGCGAACATTTTCGCTCTGTCACCACGCTGCTCCGATACGGACCGGATTGGCTGGGCGGGCCGATTAAACCGAGAGCCTTCAAACGCCGGACCAGAGCCGTCTGTGTCTTTACGCGCCGGCGAGGGCGTGTTTAGTTCGGCCGCATGAACAGCGCTGTGCGTTTCCTTGCCGCTCTCGTCGCCGTCGCGACGATGGTCGCGGCGCCCGCCGACGCCGCGATGCGTATCCGCGTCGACCTCGCCGCGCAGCGGCTGGAGGCCACGACGCCTGCCGGCGAGACGGTGACGTGGAAGATCTCCACCGGCCGCAGGGGCTATGAGACCCCGACAGGACGTTTTGGCGTCATGCGCATGGAGGCCGACCATTATTCCGACGAATATGATCAGGCGCCGATGCCTTATGCAATCTTCTTCTCGCCGCGCGGCCTCGCCATTCACGGAACCAGCGAGCGTGGCCTTGGCCGTCCGCTTTCGCATGGCTGCGTGCGGCTCGCCATCCCCCACGCGCGCCAGCTTTTCGGCTGGGTCGAGCAGCATGGGGCGACCATCGAAATCACCGGCGACGCCGGCCAGTCGTCCACAGCCCATCGCGACGCCGAGCGCCCTCGCGCGCCGCGGCCGCCGCCCGCCACGCTCGACTGGTGGCAGAGCGATTCCAATATGCAAAGCGTCGCTCCTTATTGACGCCAGGGATTTTTTGGGTCGTGGCTCGATCCGCCCGGCGTTGCATCACGGCAACAGTTTCAAACAGAATGCAGGCGACGTGCTGCATCGCATTTGCGACGCCTGATATTAGCGGGTAAGGCTTGAATTTCCGGCATTGTTAACGACTAAGACAGAGTAAAGACTTTGACGACATCGAAGACGCCCCTTCTCGACCGGATCGACACCCCCCAAGATCTGCGCAAGTTGCAGCCCGGCCAGCTCAAGCAATTCGCGGACGAATTGCGGCATGAGACCATCGACGCTGTTTCGGTGACGGGCGGCCATCTGGGGGCGGGGCTCGGGGTCGTCGAACTGACCGTCGCGTTGCACTATGTCTTCGACACGCCGCGCGACAAGATCATCTGGGACGTCGGCCACCAGACCTATCCCCACAAAATCCTCACCGGGCGGCGCGACCGCATCCGCACGCTACGCATGGGCGGCGGTCTCTCGGGCTTCACCAAACGCGCCGAAAGCGAATATGACGCCTTTGGCGCCGGCCACTCCTCGACCTCCATTTCCGCAGGCCTCGGCATGGCGGTGGCGCGCGACCTCTCCGACGGCGACAATCACGTCGTCGCGGTGATCGGCGACAGTTCGATGTCCGCCGGCATGGCCTATGAGGCCCTGAACAACGCCGGGGCGCTGCACTCCCGCCTCATCGTCATCCTGAACGACAATGATATGTCGATCGCGCCGCCGACGGGCGCGATGTCGGCCTATCTCGCGCGGCTCGTTTCGGGCGGCGCCTACCGTTCCATTCGCGAGGCGGCGAAACAGCTCGCCAGCCATCTGCCGCGCTTCATTTATGACAAGGCGCGCAAGGCCGAGGAATTCTCGCGCAGCTTCATCACCGGCGGCACGATGTTCGAGGAGCTTGGCTTCTATTACGTCGGGCCGATCGATGGGCATAATCTCGACCATCTTCTGCCGGTGCTCAAAAACGTGCGCGACAAGGACGACGGGCCAGTGCTGGTCCATGTCGTCACGCAAAAGGGCAAGGGCTTCGCGCCGGCGGAGGAATCCGCCGACAAATGCCACGCCGTCAACAAGTTCGACATCGAAACCGGCGTGCAGATCAAGCCCAAGGCGAACGCCCCGACCTATACGAGCGTCTTCGCCAAGGCGTTGATCGCCGAAGCCGAGCATGACGAAAAAATCGTCGCCATCACCGCCGCCATGCCGTCCGGCACTGGCCTCGACATTTTTTCCAAGGCCTTCCCGCATCGCACCTTCGACGTCGCGATCGCCGAGCAGCACGCGGTCACCTTCGCCGCCGGCCTCGCCTGCGAGGGCTACAAGCCTTTCTGCACGCTCTATTCGACCTTCCTGCAACGCGGCTACGACCAGGTCGTCCATGACGTGGCGATTCAGAACCTGCCGGTCCGTTTCGCCATGGACCGCGCCGGGCTTGTCGGCGCGGATGGCCCGACCCACGCGGGCGCCTTCGATCTCGCCTATCTCGGCTGCCTGCCGGGCTTCGTCGTCATGGCGCCTGCGGACGAGGGCGAGCTGATGAATATGGTGGCGACCGCCGCGGACTATGACGAAGGCCCCATCGCCTTCCGCTATCCCCGCGGCGAGGGCGTCGGCGCCGAACTGGCGGAGCGCGGCGAGATTCTCGAGATCGGCAAGGGCCGCATTTTGCGCGAAGGGACCAAGGTCGCGATCCTGTCGCTCGGCACGCGTCTCGCCGACTCGATGAAGGCGGCGGCGGAGCTTGAAAATTACGGCGTCTCGACCACGGTCGCCGACGCGCGCTTCGCCAAGCCGATCGACCGCAACCTGCTGCGCAGGCTCGCCGCTAATCATGAAGTCGTCATCGCCATCGAGGAGGGCTCGATCGGCGGCTTCGGCGCGCAGGTCTTCCAGGCGCTTTCCGACGACGGCATGTTAGATGGCGCGCGCGGGGCATTCAAATTCCGCAGCATGACCCTGCCCGACGCCTATATCGACCATGACAAGCATGAGTTGATGGTCGCGAGAGCGATGCTCGACAGCAAGGCCATCGTGGCGAAGGTTCTGGAGCTCCTGGGCGACGAGAAGAACGCCGCGCGCGTGATGATCGCGTAAGAGCGCGCTATTCCACCTCATTGTCGCTGACGACGAGGCGCGGATATTTGGTCGCGCCGGGCTTGGTCAGATCTCCAGGCAGAAATGTCATGCCTGCCGAGGCGACGACCGCCCCCTTGCGCGCGCCGCTGATCTTGTTGCGCAACACATAGCCGTCCCCCGCGCCCTCTCCGGTCGCGCAGACGACGCCGT
>CAZCJY010000176.1:2123-5763 GCA_964498975.1 uncultured Methylocystis sp. | reverse complement strand
CCCTTCCGCGGCGAGCGCCTTGCGGCGCGCGTCGAGCAGCGCCATCAGCGCGCCGACGCCCGCGGGTTCCAGCGCCTCGATCACGATCTGATAGGAAGACTTGCCCGGAAAGGTCGTGATGCGCCCCGTCGCGATCACTTCCAGCCCTTCCTGCGGCCGCGTGCGCAGACGCGAGAAGGTCGATTTCCAGATCACCGCGTCGAGCCGCGCGCCCTGGTCCTTGAGGCAGAAATAGGCGTGGCCCGAGGCGTGCGGTCCGCGATAGTTCGAAATCTCGCCGCGCACCCGCACGCGCCCGAAACGATCCTCGATTGTGCGTTTGAGCGCATTCGCCAGTTCCGAGACGCTGATCTCGGGCATATTGGTCTGGGACGCGGCGACGCCGGTCTCGCTCAGATCGGACATGCCGCAGATATGGCCCATTCCGCGGCCGCGCGCGAGAGGGCGCAAAAAAAGACGGCGCGAGGAGGCCTCGCGCCGTCAGGTGCTTCGGAACGGAAATCTTCGTCAGTATTTGCGGATGAGCGGAGGCGGCACGAGAATCGGCGGCGGCGCCAGCGCGGCGAAGACGTAACGGAAGCCAAGCCGAACGTCATGCGAAGCCAGGTAGAAGGAATGACGTTCGCCGAAGCAGGGCGCCGCATTGCAGTGGATCGGGTTGCTCGTGATGCGGCCCATGTCGAGATAGCGATAGCCGATTTCGAGACGCACATTCGGCGTCACGGCGAAACCGAGACCGGCCATGACCGCCCAAGCGAAGTTCGTCGGCTTTGCGTCCGAGGCGAGGCCGTAGCCGCCGTTCGCAACACCGAAGCCATAATCGGTCAGACCGGCGAAATTGTGGAACGCCGCGCCGATGCCGCCGCCGACGAAAGGCGTCACGCCATACCAGGTGCCGAGGTCGAAATAGGTGTTGGCGAGGAACACGGCGGTGCCGAGATTCGCGGTATAGCTGTCGAGGCCGTAGCATGTTCCGCCGCAGCCGGGGAAGGTGAAGTGGTTCGTCGCCCGATAAGCGGCGTCGATGCGATACTCGCCCGTCAGATCGAAGCGAAGCCAGCTGTAGAACTGGTAGCCGATGCCGGCGCCGGCAAAAACCGTGTCCTGCAGATAGCGATTCGTGTTCCAAACGGGACCGCCGGGAATCTGGACGACGCCGTTATTGTCGATACCGGGGCGCAGCGAAAAGTTCCAATTCGAGATCTGGGTCGCGCCCACGCCGACGTCGCCGCGCAGATACCATGCGCCGAAGTCGACAGGCGGCGGGGGAGGAAGCTCTATCGGCGGAGGCGGCGGCAGAAGATCGGCGGCCTGCGCGCCGGCGGTTACGCCAGCGACGACGGCGGCCGCTAACAGGAGGGCAATTGAACGGCCCATGACTACTTTCCCCTTCGCGTATTGAGCGCCGCCGAGCGGCCTCGTGACGAAACGCCAGTGAGGGGAAAGATGCGCGAGAACGCTTAAAGGCAGGTTAACCTTACCGCTTAACCACAAACTTCATCCAAATGATCGACAATTTTAAGCAGTTGGGCGGGGGCGCCGCGAATGCGCCACCCTTCGTCCGCATTCTATTATGCGCTATTCTATTGCGTGCTGGCGTCAGGCGGCTTCCGCCGATTCTTTCAAGGCGCTGCAAACCTGCGCGACCAGCGTCTCGACCAGTTCGCGGTCGTCGCCTTCGCCCATCACGCGGATGACAGGCTCGGTGCCCGAAGGCCGCACGATCAGCCGGCCGGAGCCGCCGAGCCGCGCGCGCGCGTCGTCTATCGCGAGCGCGACGGCCTCGCGCTCCAATTCGCGCCGCTGGGCGCGCACATTTTGGAGCACCTGCGGCAGCGGCTCGAAGCGGTGACACACTTCGCTCACGGGCCGGTCCTGGCGCTTCACCACGGCGAGCACCTGCATCGCCGTCACCAGCCCGTCGCCGGTCGTCGAATAGTCGGAGAGAATAACGTGACCCGACTGCTCGCCGCCGACATTGTAGCCGGCTTGCCGCATGCGCTCGATCACATAGCGGTCCCCGACAGGCGTGCGCTCCAGCGTCAGTCCAAGCGAGCCGAGGTGGCGCTCCAGCGCGAGATTGGACATGATCGTCGCGACAAGACCGGGTTTGGAGAGAAGCCCCTGATCGCGCCAGCTTTCGGCGACCACCGCCATGAGCTGGTCGCCGTCGATGAGATGCCCGTGCTCGTCGACGAGCAATACGCGGTCGGCGTCGCCGTCGAGCGCGATGCCGACATCGGCGCGCAATTCGCGCACTTTGTCGCGCAACGCTTGCGGCGAGGTGGAGCCGACGCGGTGGTTGATGTTGAAGCCGTCCGGCTCGACGCCGATGGCGATGACCTCGGCGCCAAGCTCCCACAGCGCTTCCGGCGCGACCTTGTAGGCGGCGCCGTTGGCGCAGTCGATCACGACGCGCAGTCCCTCGAAGCTCATATTGCGGGGCAGGGTGCGCTTGGCGAATTCGATATAGCGCGCGCGCACGTCGTCGATACGGCGGGCGCGGCCGAGTTCCGTTGGCGCGGCGAGCTTGTGCGTCAGATCGCTGTCGATGAGTTTCTCGATCTCATGCTCGATCTCGTCGGAGAGCTTATGGCCGTCCGGACCGAAAAGCTTGATGCCATTGTCCTCGAAGGAATTATGCGAGGCGGAGATCATGACGCCGACGTCGGCGCGCATCGAGCGCGTCAGCATGGCGACGGCGGGCGTCGGCATCGGGCCGAGCAAAAGCGGGTCCATGCCGACGGAAGCGAAGCCGGCGACCAAGGCATATTCAATCATATAGCCGGAGAGACGCGTGTCCTTGCCGATGACGACGCGATGGCGACCTTCGCCGCGGTGAAAAATCAGCCCGGCGGCCTGGCCGACTTTAAGCGCGAGCTCGGGCGTGATTTTCTCATTGGCGAGACCGCGAATGCCGTCGGTTCCGAAATAGGTGCGCGTCATGAGTCTTTCCCAGCCAGTCGAAGCCGGCGCGTCGCCACGCCTAAGCCCGCGCCTATACCGGCATGATGCCATAATAGCGAAGGGGTGTGTTCCTTCGCCCTAATCAACAGTTAATAGAAACCTTGCACATCGACCGAACGGATGTCCACATGGAAGTCAAGATCTACCACAATCCCGCCTGCGGCACGTCCCGCACCGTCCTGGCCGCTTTGCGCGAAGCGGGTTATGAGCCCGAAGTCGTCGAATATCTGAAAACGCCGCCCGACCGCGCGACCTTGAAAAATCTTCTTGAACGCATGGGCAAGAGTCTGCGTGAGATTCTTCGCAAACGCGGAACGCCCTATGAGGAGTTGGGCCTCGACAATCCGGCGCTGTCGGACGACGAGATTTTCGCCGCAATCGAGAAGCATCCGGTCCTGATCGAGCGGCCAATCGTTTCGATGGGCGAGAAAGCCGCGCTCTGCCGACCCGCCGAGACGGTGCAGGAATTGATCGCGCAAGCAAGGAAGTAGGGGAGGCGGGCGCCGCGGAGAGGAATTCGGCGTCGAATGCGTCGAGGAAGAGGACTACGGGAATGTCGTCGCTTTCATGCCGCCGCGACATCCGCGGCAGTAAAAAGCCCGGCGGTTTCGCCGGGCTTTTTTTGTGGAGACCGATCAAATCGGATGGGGCTCCAGGCCGCCCACGTCGGGCT